>JAJYIC010000318.1 GCA_021790295.1 Pseudomonadota bacterium
ATATCCCGGTCCACGACCGGTTTGGGGAGCCGGTAGGCGGGGATCCCGAACCTGAGCTGGCCGCCTGCTTCCGGCTCTGCCTCGAAGACGACCGACGACGCCGGGTCTATGACAAACTCCAGAAACACGACATGCACCGGCCACAGAATCAACGGCGAGCCGAGCAGCACGGGTATCAGCGCGATACCAGCGATCGGCACATGGATAGCGAACAGGTACGCCATCGCCTTGCGTAGATTGTCGAAGATGCGCCGACCAGAGCGGATCGCGCGCACAATCGAGGCAAAGCGCATAAGTCGTATTTCCGTGAAGCTCGATGACGCGCTCTTCGGGGATGCCCGAAGATTGATGCAAACCGTCGATGTTCTGCGTAATCACCGCCGCGGCGCCGCCCGACCGGAAAAGGGCTGCGACTGCGCGATGGCCGCGGTTCGGCCGGGCGCTTTTGAACATCTCCTCGCTTTCGAAGCGGCGCCTCCAGCTTTCGATCCGCGCCTCTTCAGAAGCGAGAAAATCGGCGAATTCGATCGGCGCCATGCGCGTCCAGATGCCTGCGGGACCGCGGAAATCGGGGATTCCCGATTCGGTGCTGATGCCGGCGCCGGTAAAGACGACCAAACGCCGCGCCTCTCGCAAAAGGCGCGCGAGTTGGGAAAGCTCTTTTTCTTCGGTCATACTTTCACTTTGACAAAAGGCGGCCTTGCCGCCAATCCCGCGGCTCGCAGGGAGCGCTTGCCGTCTTGCCGCCCGCGCCCCTTCGCGCTCTTTCCCTCTTTTCCCGAACGGTCGGAAGAGGGCGCGTTCGAATTGGGCTAGCCCCGGGTTAGTATGGCCGCGATCGCAAAGGGAGGCGCGGATGGATCTCGGTTTACGCGGCAAGAAGGCGCTCATCACCGGCGCCTCGAAAGGGATCGGGCGCGCCTGCGCAGAGGTTCTGGCAAAAGAAGGATGCGAGCTTGTCCTCCTCGCGCGTTCGAAGACCGATCTCGAAGCCGCGGCGGAGAGGATCAAAAGCGAACACGGCGTCGCGGTGCGCATCCTTCCCCTCGATCTTGCCGAAAGCGGCGCCGCCGACACGCTCGCCGCCTTTTCTCCCGAGAGCGAGATCCTCATCAACAATGCGGGCGCCATCCCAGGCGGGACCCTCGAGGCAATCGACGAAGGGCGCTGGCGCAAGGCCTGGGATCTCAAGGTCTTCGGCACCATCAATACGACCCGGCGCTTTTACGCTCTGATGCGCGAGAAGGGGAGGGGCGTCATCATCAACATAATCGGCGCCGCGGGCGAAAACCCCGATGCCGATTACATCGCCGGCTCTGCGGGCAACGCCTCTCTCATGGCCTTTACCCGCGCTCTCGGAGGGGCGGCGGCCAAGGACGGATTGCGGGTTCTCGGCATCAATCCGGGGCCGGTCTTGACCGATCGCCTCAAAACCCTTTTGCGGCAGCGCGCCGAAAGCCGTTTCGGAGACCCGGAACGCTGGCTCGAAATGTTGCGGTCTTTCCCTTTTGGCCGCGCCGCAAAGCCCGAAGAGATCGCCTTTATGGCGGCGTTTCTCGCTTCCGATCTCTCGGCCTATACGACGGGTTCGATTGTCACCATCGACGGCGGCGCTTCGAGCCGGCGTTCGGCCTTGTAAGAGGGCCGCGCCGGCAAAGGGCCTTTCAACCCGCTTTCAGACGGCGCGCCGCTTCGACCGCGAAATAGCTGAGAACGCCGTCGGCGCCGGCGCGCTTGAAGGCGATGAGGCTTTCCATCATCGCCGCTTCGCCGTCGATGCAGCCGGCCGCGGCTGCGGCTTTGAGCATCGCGTATTCGCCGCTCACCTGATAGGCGTAGGTCGGCATCGAAAAGGCGTCTTTGACGCGGCGGACGATGTCGAGATAGGGAAGGCCCGGTTTGACCATGACCATGTCGGCGCCTTCGGCGATGTCGAGCGCCACTTCGCGCAACGCCTCTTCGGCGTTTGCCGGGTCCATCTGATAGGTGCGCTTGTCGGCGCTTCCGAGTGAACTCGCCGAACCGATCGCCTCGCGGAAGGGACCGTAAAATGCCGAGGCGTATTTTGCGGCGTAAGACATGATGCGGACAGGGGCGAAGCCTTCGCCGTCGAGCGCGCGGCGCACCGCGCCCACCCGGCCGTCCATCATGTCGGAAGGGGCGATGATGTCGCAGCCCGCGCGCGCCTCTGCCAGAGCCTGGCGGCAGAGGATTTCGACCGTCTCGTCGTTGTCGACATAACCGGCGCGGATGACGCCGTCGTGGCCGTGAGAGGTGTAAGGGTCGAGAGCGACATCGCAAAGGACGCCGAGCCCGGGAAACGCCTTTTTGAGCGAGGAGGCCGCGCGGCAGACGAGGTTTTCGGGGTTCAAGGCCTCGCGTCCTTCGGGGTCTTTTTTGGCGTCCGGGACCGCCGGAAAGACGGCGAGAAGGGGGATGCCCAGGCTTTCGGCCTCTCCGGCGGCGTCGATCAGGGCCGCGATCGGAAGGCGAAAGACGCCGGGCATCGAGGGGATGGGAAGCTTTCTTCCCTCGTCGTGGACAAAAACGGGCCAAATGAGGGCGGCGGCGGAAAGCGAATTCTCGGCGACAAGCCTTCGCGACCAGGAGTCTCTGCGGTTGCGGCGAAGGCGGGAATGCGGATAAGGGGGGAGGGGCGGAAGGAAACGGGTCACGGGAATTCTCCCGAAAAGCGGGCGGCAAAGGCTGCGGCTCTCTCGAAAATATGCGGCCTTCCCTTTTGCCGCAACGGGGCTCTTCGCGGCTATTTCATCAGGGGAGAGCGTAATCGTAACGGATGAAGCCGTTGTAGGCGGCGATCCGGTCGTAAAGCTTTCGCGCTGCGGCATTCCCCTCTTGCGTCGTCCAATAGAGGCGGTAGCACCCCCGTTCGCAGGCGACGGCCGCGACCGCCTCGATCAGCCTACGCCCCACTCCCTGCCCTCGGCTTTCCTTTTCGACGAAAAGGTCTTGCAGATAGCACACCTCGCGCTCGCTCCAGGAATGGGCGTGAAAAAGATAATGAACGATCCCGACAAGGGGCGCGTGTTCGCCGCCAAGGCGTACGCCGAAAGCGCGGATCGGGCTTTTCTTGGCGACGATCCGTGCGAAAGTGTGCCGGTAGGTCGCTTCCGGCAGGCCCGTTTCGTAAAATTCGAGATAGCCGCGCCACAAGATCCTCCAGCGCTCGAAATCCTCCCTGTGGATCGCGGTAACGACAGATCCGCTCACTTTCCGGCCTCCTCGAAAGAGGGCGCAACATAGGGCCTCACGCCTTTGCGCTCGAGGGCGCTTTTCGGCTGCGATGATCCCGCACTTCATTTTTCCCTAACCATTTTCGGGTGCAAATAGGTTCCGTTGCGGGCTTTGCGCGGCGGGCGCCAGAATGGAGCTTTCGGTCGTCGTCCCTGTCACTAACGAAGCCGAGGCATTGCCCGCGCTTCCCTT
>JAJYIC010000014.1 GCA_021790295.1 Pseudomonadota bacterium
CGTGAGGGTTCTCTTGCCGTTGCCGAGACGTATACCGGAGGCGGGGTCGCCGCTCGCCTTCTTCCCCTTCCCGGGGCCGCGACCATCTTTCGCCGCGGGGTTTCCGCCCCGAGCGCAAAGGAACTCGCCCACGTCTTGGGGCTTCAAGGAACGATCGGCGCACCGACGCTCGAGGCGGCCGAGAGCCTTGCCAAGGCCGCGCGCGAGGCGGCCGGCGCAAGCCACGCCCTCGCCCTTCTCGTCGACGTCGATGACGGTCCCGACCGCATCGATTTCGGCGGCGCCGTCCATCTTGCGATCGCTTCGGAAGAGGCCGTAGCCTCGCGCCGTTCGCGCATCCTCGGAGGGCGCGAATGGGTTCGCCTCGGCGCCGTCGAACTCGGCCTCGACTGCCTTCGCCGCTTTCTCTTCGGCCTACCGGTCAGCGAAAGGATCGATTTCGAGCGCCCATAAAGGGTTCGCAAGCGCGTTTCGGCGCAAAGGAAATCAGCCGCCGCCGATCCTCGGTATCAGATAGACCTCGCTTTTCTCGCCTATCGGCGCCGCGTAGGCGTCCTGAAAGATCTCGCCGTCGATTGCAACGGCCATGCCCTCTTCGATCTGGCGGCCAAGACCGGGGAAACGCCGGTCGAGCTCGAGTATGAGGCGGCGGAATGTCGTCGCCTCGACATCGAACTCCCTTTCTCCGCCGGTAAAGCGGCGGCTGATGTCGCCGGAAATGACGACATGCGGCACGTCTAGCCTTTCTCCTCGTCGATTGCGGCGAGGACTTTCGGCGGCGACATCGGCAGATCGCGAAGGCGAACCCCGGCAGCCCGATAAATGGCGTTGGCGACCGCCGCTGTCGGCGGGATGATCGGCACTTCGCCCACCCCGCGCACGCCAAAGGGATGGCGGGGGTTCGGTACCTCGACCAGAACCGCATCGATCATCGGCAGATCGGAGGCCACCGGGATGCGGTAATCGAGAAAGCCCGGGTTTTCGAGACGCCCGTCCTTGTCGTAAATGTATTCTTCGTTGAGAGCCCAGCCGACCCCTTGCGTCACCCCGCCCTGAAGCTGGCCTTCGACATACGCGGGATGGATGGCGCGGCCGACATCCTGGATCGCGGTATAGCGCAGGATCTTGACCGCCCCCGTCTCCTTGTCGACTTCGACGTCGCAGATGTGGGTGCCAAAGCCGGCGCCAGGGCCCTGCGCGTTGATCGCCGCCTCGGCGCTGATCGGCCCTCCCGTGCGCGCCGATCTGAAGGCGATCTCGGCGAGCGGCAAAGGTTCGAATGCGCCGGCGTTTTGTCCCGCCGGATAGGCCATTCCGTCGCGCCATTCGACCGCTTCGGGGCTGATCTCCCAGATCACCGCCGCGCGCTTTTTCAATTCGTCGACGACGCGCGAGGCGGCTTCGGTCGCCGCCATTCCGGTGGCAAAGGTGACGCGGCTGCCGCCGGTCAAAAAGGTGTAACCGATCGAACTCGTGTCGGCGACGATCGGGCGCACGCGCTCGACCGCGACGCCCAAAACCTCGGCCACCATCATCGCCATCGAGACGCGCGAGCCGCCGATATCGGGACTGCCGGTGGCGACGACGACCGTGCCGTCTTCGTTGACGTGAACGGAGGCCGTCGATTCCCCGCCGATATTGAACCAGAAGCCCGAGGCGATGCCGCGTCCCTGGCCGGCGCCCAAAGGCGCGCGCCAATGCGGATGCGCCTTCGCCGCCGCCAGCGTCTCGGCGTAACCGATATTCTGCCAGGTCGGTCCGTGAACCGCCTTGACCCCGTCCTTGGCGGCGTTCTTTTCACGCAGGCTCAACGGATCGAGGCCGAGCGCAAGCGCCAACTCGTCGAGGCAGCTTTCGACCCCCCAGGAGGCGTTGGGGGCCCCGGGAGCCCGATAGGCCGCCACCTTTGGCCGGTTGCAGACGACATCGTAACCTGTGACGTTGGCGTTCGGGACATCGTACATCGCCAAAGCGCACATGCAGCCCGGTCCCACGGGCGAACCGGGAAAGGCGCCCGCCTGATATTTGAGCGTCACCTCTGCGGCCGTGAGGCGCCCATCCTTTTTGGCCCCGAGCTTGACCTCGATGACCGAGCCTGCGGCCGGTCCCGTGCCGCGGAACACCTCTTCCCGGGTCATCACGATCTTGACCGAATGGCCCGATTTTTTCGCCAAGGCAAGCGCCACGGGCTCGACATAGATGAGGGTCTTGCCGCCGAACCCGCCACCGATTTCCGCCGCGGCCGCACGGATGTTGGCAATGTCGATGCCGAGAAGATGGGCGCAATACTGGCGCACCATGAAGTGGCCCTGGCTGCTGCTCCAGATCGAACACTGGCCGTCTGCGGCAACCGTCGCAACGCAGGCGTGAGGCTCGATATAGCCCTGATGGACGGGCCTTGTCGTATAGCGCCTTTCGATGACGACGTCGGCCTCGCGAAAGCCTTTTTCGATGTCGCCTTTGGTGAAATTGATGCGCTTTGCGATGTTCGAAGGGGCGGTCGGCTTCGGCTCGATCCCTTGGGTGAAAAGCTCTCCATGCAACAAGGGAGCGTCCGCGGCCATCGCCTTTTCGACATCGATGACGAAGGGAAGCACCTCGTATTCGACGTCGATCAATTCGAGCGCGGCCTCGGCGATCGCCGGGGTCGAAGCGGCGACGGCGGCCACCGCATGGCCGTCGTAAAGGGCCTTGTCGCGGGCCATGCAGTTGCGCGAAAGATCGCGGAAATCCATGATCGCTTCGCCGGCGAACGCTTCCTCGGCCGCGATGTTGGGAAAATCGGCTGCGGTGACCACAGCCTTGACCCCGGGCAGGCGCAACGCTTTTTCCGCATCGATCCTGAGGATTCGTGCATGAGCGTGGGGGCTGCGCTTGATCTTGCCCCAGATCATCCCCGGCACCGTCATGTCGGCGCCGAAATTGGCGCGGCCGGTGACCTTGTCAACCCCGTCGGGACGGATCGGCCTTGTGCCGACGACCTTCAGATCCTTGCCGATGAACGTCATGACGACCTCAACTCCCTTAAAGGCTTCCTAGTGTCGTGGTTTCGAAGTTCGCAAGATCACCGGATATCAAGATTGAGGCGAACTTCGAAACCAAAACGACACTAGAAATCAATAGTTTGCTAGTGTCCTTTCGATTCTGAAATTCGCCTCGAGGCCGATAGTGAGACCAGGCGAATTTCAGAATCGGGACACTAGCGGCCGCGCGCCTTTTGCGAAGGCCGCCGAGACGGCCCTCAAAGGAGGCCTCGGCCGGACCCTGAAAGGCTCTTCTCCCTACTCCGCCGCCTCGGCGCGCATCACCTCAGCAGCGTCGAGGACGGCCCGGACGATCTTGTCGTAACCGGTGCAGCGGCAAAGGTTTCCGGCAAGCCAGTAGCGGGCCTCTTCTTCGCTCGGGTTCGGGTTTTCGTCGAGAAGCGCTTTGGCGGCGACGATAAAGCCCGGCGTGCAAAAGCCGCATTGCAAGGCGGCGTGTTCGAGAAATTTCTGCTGCACCGGGTGCAGCTTGTCGCCCGTGGCGATGCCTTCGACCGTGGTGATCTTTCTGCCTTCGGCTTCGGCCCCGAGCATGAGGCAGGAACAGACGATGCGGCCATCGACGATCACGGTGCACGCGCCGCAATCGCCGGAGCCGCAACCCTCCTTGCTTCCGGTCAGGTTGAGTTCGTCCCGCAACACGTCGAGCAGGCTCTGCTGCGGTTCGCACAAATACTCGACAGGGTCGTCGTTGATGACGGTCGATACGTGGATCTTGCTCATCAGCACTCTCCGGCGCGCTTGAAGGCGATGGCGGCCGCGCGCCGCGCGAGGACGCCGGCCACCTTGATGCGGTATTCGATGGTGCCGCGCTTGTCGGTAATGGGCTTGGAGGCCCGGCGCGCGGCTGCGTCGAGACGGCCGAGCGTTTCCTCGTCTAGCCAGTGGCCGACGAGCGCTTCGGCCGCTTCGGTGACGATGACGGCGGTCGGCGCAACCGCTCCGAGGACGACGCGCGCATCGCGGCACACGCCCTTGTCGCCGAGCGTGACGTTGACGGCGCAGCCGACGACCGCGATGTCCATCTCGGTGCGCGGGATAAAGCGCAGGTAAGCGTCGGCCTGGTGAGGGCGCGGCTTTGGCACGTGAAACTCGAGGATGAGTTCGCCTTTGCGCAAAGAGGTCTGCCCGGGCCCGGTGACGATCGCTTCGACCGGAACCTCGCGCCGTCCTTCGGGCCCGACAACGACGCAGGTCGCGCGCGCGGCAATGACGGCGGGGACGCTGTCGGCCGCGGGCGAAGCGTTGCACAAATTGCCGCCGAGCGAGGCGCGGCCCTGGATCTGTTGCGAGCCGATGAGATCGACCGCTTCCGTAATTCCGGGCCAGGCGCGGCAGAGAGGCCCGCACTCGCTGATCATCGCCCCCGGCGTGGCGGCACCGATGATGAAACGGTCCTCGCGTTCGCTGATGCCGATAAGCCCCGGTATCCTTTTCATATCGACGATCACTTCGGGGCGGGCGCGGCCGGATCGAAGCTGCACCAGAAGATCGGTTCCGCCCGCAAGGCATTTGGTCAAGCCGTCGCCGGCGGCAAGCGCGCGGACGGCCTCTTCAACCGTCTTTGGTGCGATGAAACTGAGCCCGGACATGTTTGCTCCTGATCTCAGGCGGGAAACCTTGCGCCGGAAAAGCCGGCGCCAACCGCGCCGAGGAGGGCTCTAACCCCCTCTCGGCGCAGCTTCCGCTTACACTACGATCCCCTTCGGGTGAAGCGTTATGTTCGCCCGAGGCCTTGAACGGCGGAGCGGCGGAACGCCGCGCGGCTTTGGCGGCAACCGAAAAAGGGCGGATGAAAGAAAGACAAGCCTTTGAATCGCCTTGCCGGATTTTGATCGGCATCGGCCGCGGCCGGGACCTGCCGCGCGGCCTGAGGTGCGGCGTCCCTCGCCCGGCGCAACGCAACTTTGCGCGCTCTGCCGCTCTCCGTCTTTTTTTTCAGCGGATGCGATAGCGTTCGAGCGCGGCGCGATCGAGTTCGATGCCGAGACCCGGCCCTGCGGGCGGCGCGAGAAACCCGTCCTTGTCGAGGGTGATCGGCTCCTTCAAAAGCTCGCTGCGAAGCGGGTTCTCGGTCTGATCGAATTCGAGAGGAAGACCGTTCGCGAGCGAAGCGAGGAAATGGAGAGAGGCGGCGAGAAGAACCGCGGTCGAAAAGGCATGCGGCGCCACCATCTTTTGCGCAGCCGCGGCCAAGGCGGCGATGCGGCGGCATTCGGAAAACCCGCCCGACCAAGCAAGATCGGGCTGGGCGATGTCGATCGCGCCCCCGAAGATGAGATCGCGAAAACCGAAAAGGCCGTTTTCGGTCTCGTAGCCGGCGATCGGCGTCGATAGCTGAGAAGCGACGGCGGCGCTTCCGGCCCGGTCGTCGGTCGCCACAGGCTCCTCGATCCAGAAAAGGTCGTAAGGGGCGAGCGCGCGCCCCCTTTCGATCGCGAACGAAGGGCTCCAGGCGCAATTGGCGTCGACCATGAGCTTTGCCTTGGGGCCGAGAGCCCGGCGCACCGCGGCGACGCGGGCGATGTCTTCCTCGGGATCGACCTCGCATTTCTCGGCCTCGGCGAGGAGATGGCGCAAAGACGTGCCGGTCGAAGGGTTGCGTCCGACCTTCATCTTCATGCCGCGAAAACCGCGGGCGCGGTAGCCTTCGGCCTCGGCGGCAAGAGCCTCGATCCCTTTCCCTTCGACGTAAAAGCCGCCGCTCGCATAGGCTTCGACGCGTTCGCGAAAGGCGCCGAAAAGACGGTAAAGCGGCAGCTTTGCAACCTTTCCTGCGATGTCCCAAAGCGCCATGTCGATGCCGCTCAAAGCGCACATGAGGACGCCCCGGCGCCCCCAGGGGCGGGTGCGCGCAAAAATCTTCTGCCAAAGCCTTTCGATGAGAAGCGGGTCTTCGCCCTGAAGCATCGCCTTCAGTTCGCCGTTGATCAGGGTTTCGCTCGCGCCTCCCGCAAACCCCGCCTCGCCGATGCCGGTCACCCCTTCGTCGGTCAGGATCTCGACGATGAGCCCCGCCCGGCTCGAAAGAAATCCTCCGGCGCTCGCATAAGGCGGATTGCAAGGAGAGCGCAAAGCGGTGGTGCGAATGTCGACGATCTTCATCTAATCCTCCGCAAGAACGGCGAGGAAGTCGCATTGGATTTCGATTGGCGGGGTGAGGTCGTGCGAGGTCATGGTGTGGCGCGCCGGGCGCGAACCGGGATCGGGAAACATCAGGATCCAGTGCCGGTTCAGGGTTTCACGCAACGAACGCTCCCTCATCCAGACCGTCATTTTGATGATGTCTTCCGGGCTTCCGCCCGCGGCTTTGAGGATCTCCCGCACATTCGCGAACATCAAAGCGCATTGGCGGTCGAGATCGGCGGGGACTTCGCCCGTCGAAGGGTCGGTTCCGGAAATGGCACCGGTGGCGAGGAAGGGACCGCGTTTCGACCCGCTCGGGATCGGGTTCTTGTGTTTGACGCCGGGAACCGCGATGCTTTGCCGCTTTTCCATGATCGTCCTTGCCCGCAAAAGGAGGAAAGAGGGGTGAGCCACGATAAAGGCTCGCCTCGCCCTCGAGCAAGATGACAACAGAGAAGCCCCTTTTTTCGGATAACGAGACCCGCTTTCTCGACAGGCACCGGGTCGCCCGTCTTGCGACCGCGGGCAAGGATGGCCAGCCCCATCTAGTCCCGGTCTGTTTCGGCCGTCAGGGCGCCAGCATTTACATCGCCATCGACGAGAAGCCGAAACGCCGGCCGCTTTCCCTGAAACGCCTCAGAAACATCGCTGAAAACCCGTTCTCCGCGCTCCTCGTCGACCGCTATGAGGAGGATTGGAGCCGCCTCGGCTGGGTGATGCTGCGCGGGCGCGCCGAGATTCTGTTCGCGGGCGCCGAACATGAGAGCGCGCAGGCGCTTTTGCGCGCGCGTTATGCGCAGCTCGAAGCGATGCGCCTCGAAGGGCTCCCCGTCATCGCCTTGCGCGTCGAAAAGGTGGCGAGCTGGGGCAATCTTGAAGCAGATTAGGATTCAACCCCGAGAAACTCTTTGAGCGCGGATACGAGAGCGTTCGGATTGTCGCCCTGAACGGTGTGACCCGCCCCGGCAATGGTCACGCGGCGGCCGAGCGGCAGGGCTCTCGCGAGGCTTTCGGCATCCTCTTCGAGAAACACGTCGCTTTCCGCCCCGCGCACCACGAGGGTCGGACAGGTGACGCGATCGAGCCGTTCCCCGAGCTTCGTCCGCTCGGCTCGGTGTTCCTCCCCTTCGAGCTGTTGAAAACGGCGGCGATCGTATTTCCACTCCCAGCGGCCGTCGCCCGTGCGGCGCAGATTGTGCATCAGAGTGGAGCGCAGGATCGCCGGGTCGCGACGCGGGTTGAACGCCATCGCACGTTCGATGATCGCGTCGAGCGAGGGGGGTTCGGCCACCTCGCTGACAAATGCGCGGATGCGGCTTGCCCCGGCGCGCCGCGTCGAAGGGCCGGCGTCGATGAGCACGAGAGCCTCGAGCGTATGCGGATACTCGATCGCATAAGCAAGAGCGTTGATCGCCCCCAGAGACTGCCCGGCGAGGATCAAACGGTCGAGACCGAGGGCTTCGGCAAACCCGCGGATATCCTCTCGTTGCGCGGCGAGGGAATAATCGGCCTCGGGCGCCCAGTCGCTTTCGCCGTGACCGCGCTGATCGAGGGCAAGGCAATGAAAATCCTCGCGCAAGCAAAGGCAGCAAAGGTCCCATGTATGGGCGGTCAGAGCCCCGCCGTGAAGGAAAAGGATGGGCGGGCGCCCTTCATTCCCCCAATCGAGATAGCTGAGGGCGATGGCGCCGAGCGAAACCTTCTTTTCGCGCGGCAATACGATTTCCGGAATATCGAGACCGGCGCGCTCGGCCGTAACCGTCAGATGACCGAGATAATCCTCTGCGGATAACGTCATGGTTCTGCAAAACTCCGACTGGTTCGCCACTCTTCAAAACCGAAGCCTTTAGCATGAAGAGAAGGCGGGAGGCCACCTCTTCGCCGCTCTCCTAGCGAATGGCCGCTCGCGCCGCGACGCAACTGCTCCCCAGTCGTAGAAATGCGGGTTAGGCGTCGCGGAAGGTGGGTTTGCGCTTTTCGAGAAAGGCCTTGAGACCCTCGATCCCGTCCTCGCTGGCGAAAGCGAGAGCGTTGAGATCGGCCTCCAATTTGAGGCCCTCTTCGAGGGAGCCTTCGAGCCCGCGTTGCACAGCCTCACGCGCGAGAGCCAAAGCGTGAAGGCTCAAACCCGTCATTTCGCGGGCAAACGCGATACCCGCGGCGAGAAGATCGCCCTCGCAAAGGCGGTTGACGAGACCCATCGCCAAAGCTTCCTCGGCCTCGACCGCGCGCCCGCCGAGGATCATTTCGAGCGCCCGCGCCTGGCCGACAAGGCGCGGCAGGCGCTGCGTTCCGCCATAGCCGGGGATCAGCCCGAGCTTGATTTCCGGAAGGCCGAGCCTTGCCCCTTTGACCGCAATCCGCAAGGTGCAGGCAAGAGCGAGTTCGAGCCCTCCGCCCATCGCATACCCGTTGATGAGGGCGATCGAAGGCACCTTCAGCCCTTCGAGACGGGAGAGAAGGCCTTGCCCGAAACGGGAAGCGGCGCGCGCCGCGCTTTGCCCGCGGCCCAAAAGCTCTTTGATGTCGGCGCCGGCGCAAAAGGCCTTCGTCCCCGCGCCGGTGATGAGGAGAGCGCGGGCATCGCCCTTTTCCACCTCGTCCAAAGCAAGGGCGAATTCCCTGAGGACGGAGCCGTTGAGAGCGTTCAAAGCCTCCGGCCGGTCGAGCGTGACGAGCGCCAGTTCCTCGATGCGTTCAAACCTGATCGCCATTCCTCGAGCCTTTCTTGCGGGATGGATCGGTAAAGCGTACCGGAAAGGGTTGCACCCGCCCCTCTCTCGCCCAATCGACGAGGGCGCGTTTCAGGATCTTGCCGCTCGCGGAAAGGGGGAATTCGGGCAAGGCCAGAAAATATTCCGGCATGTCGTAAGGCGAGAGCCCTTCTTCGTAAAGATGGGAAAGGATGGCTTCGGCTTCGCTGGTCTCCCCTTCGGCGAAAACGACGGCAAGACAGACCCTTTCGCCGAGACGCGGGTCGGCAACGGGAAACGCGGCCGCCTTGGCCACGCTTTTGTGGCGCATCGCCAGATTCTCGATCGCAGCGGGATGGATGTTGCGACCGCCGCGGATGATGAGATCCTTTTTGCGGCCGAGGATTTCGAGGCAGCCATTGGCGTCGAGGCGGCCGAGATCGCCGCTCATAAACCAGCCGTCGCGGTTGAAAGACTCTTCGCTCGCCCTCTGGTCGTCGAAATAGCCGAGGGTGAGTGAGGCGCCTTTGCCGCCGATCTCGCCGCTTTCCCCCGGCGCCGCCCGGCGGTCGGGGTCGTCCTTGTCGAAAATGGCGATCTCGTACGCGTTGCAGGCGCGCCCGCAGGTGCCGACGATGGTCTCTTCCCTATCGCTCGGAAGCGTGTACTGGTGCGAGCCGTTCTCGGTCATCCCGTAGACGTTTTGCGGCAGGACGCCGAGAGCGAGAAAGGCTGCGGCGACCTCGCGCGGGATCGGCGACCCCGCCATGTAAAAGACCTTGACCCTTCCCAGGCGTTTGAGCTTGCGCCGGCGCAACTCGGCAAGGATGTCGATCGCGTGGGTCGGAACCCCCATCACATAGCTTGCGCCCGTTTCGAGGATCCAGTCGAGAGGGGTCATGCCGCAAGGCGGCGTATTGACGACAAGCTGGCACCCCGCAACCAGCATCTGCTCGATCGCCACGGTGGCGATGTGATGGGAAAGAGGGCTCAAAGACAAAAGGATTGTGTTTTCGTCGTGGTTCCAGTCGGCGACCATCGCCCTCCCGTTGGCAAGAAGCGTGTTGTCCGAATGCATGACCCCTTTGGGGGTTCCCGTCGTCCCCGAAGTGAAAGCGAGATAAAGGATCTTGTCGGGGTCTGTGTCGGCGGGAGGAAGCGCGCGGGTGCGGTTCGGGAAAGGGGCGGCTTCGGGCGCCCCTTCGCCAAGCGTATAAAGGCGCCGCAGAAAGGGAAGATCGCGCGCGGCGGCGAATATGTCCGCCGCCGCCCCGTCGGCGCCGTAACCGGGCAAAGCGAACAAGGCCGCGGCGCGGGTGCGCGAAAGAAGGCCGAGGATCTCGGCCACGCGGTAGTTGCGGTGCAAGGAGGGGCAGCAGACAAAGCCCTGGCGCGAACAGGCGAGAAAGACGGCGACCGCCTCGACCCGTTCGGGAAGCCACACGGCGACCCTTTCGCCGCGTTTGAGCCCGGCGGCGAGGAGATCGCCGGCAACCGCCTCGACCATCCCCAAAAGCTCGCGCCAGGCGAGGGTGCGGTTGCCGTCACGCAGGGCAGGAGCCTTCGGCCGGCGCGTCGCATGGCCTTCGAGAAGGCTGAAGAAAGTGTCGCTTCGCCACAGGCCTTGCGCGTAATGGCGTTTTGCCAGGGCGGGATCGTGAAGGGTCAAAAGCGTGTTCGTCATGGAGTCTGCCGATCGGCCACGGGATAGGGTGTCGAGCGCGGCGCCGGCCAAAAGAAAAGCGCGCGGCGGGGAACGCCGCAAGAGGAGAGGCGGGCTTTTCGGGCGCAGAAGCCCGCTCTTGCCAAAAACCTCGCGCCGCGGACACTCTTGCCGGGCGGCCTTTGGCGGGCCGTCGCAAGACAGAGGAGCGCAGATGAACGACGAACTCCTGGCGCGGGCAGAGCGCATCGCGGCGGCTCTCAAAGCGCGCGGCGACAAGATCGCCGTCGCCGAATCCTCGACCGCGGGGCTCGTTTCGGCGGCGCTTCTCGCCATTCCCGGCGCCTCCCTTTATTTCGAGGGCGGCGCCGTCGTCTATACGCGAGGCTCGCGCGAGGCTTTTCTCGCCATCCCGCAGGAATCGCTCGCCGGGGTTCGCCCGGCAACCGAGGCTTATGCGCTTCTCTTGGCGCGCTGGGCGCGCTCGCGCCTCAGGGCCGCGTGGGGCCTCGGCGAAAGCGGGGCCGCGGGCCCGACCGGAAATCGCTACGGCGACGCCGCGGGTCACAGCGCGATCGCGCTTTCCGGGCCGGTCGAGAAATCGATCACCGTCGAGACCGGGAAAAGCGGGCGGCTGCAAAACATGCAGATCTTTGCCGCCGCCGCTCTCGACCTTCTGGAGGAGGGCCTCGGCAACTCCTGAAAAGGCCTGCGGCCGGGAAAAGGCGAGGACGCTATCGCCGTGGGCGAGCGGTTGACGAAATTCCGCCTCGATGCCAATTGAAAGCCGCCGCCCGCATTTGCGGGTTCGGGCCTCGCCCCTTCCTTTTGGATTGGAGCCTCGCTCGCAGCAACGCGCCTCATCGGGGCATTCCCGGCTTCCCAAGCCTGACGTGACGGGCGGCCGGGCGCCTTATCCCACGGATCCATGAACATCGTCGTCGTCGAATCGCCGGCAAAGGCGAAGACCATCAACCAGTACCTCGGAAGCGACTACAGGGTCGTCGCCAGCTACGGCCATGTCCGCGATCTGGCCGCAAAAGACGGTTCGGTCGTTCCCGAAGCCGATTTTGCCATGTCGTGGGAGATCCTCGACGCTTCGGAAAAGCACATCGCCTCGATCCTCAAGGCGGCGCGCGGGGCGAAGCGTCTTTATCTCGCGACCGACCCCGACCGCGAAGGCGAAGCGATCTCCTGGCATCTTTTCGAGGTTTTGCGCGACCGCCGCGCCCTCAAAGACGTCGAGGTCAAACGGGTGTCATTCAACGAGGTGACGCGAAGCGCGGTGCTCGAGGCATTCAGCCATCCGCGCGCGATCGACCGCGAGCTGGTCGAGGCTTATCTCGCGCGCCGCGCCCTCGACTATCTCGTCGGCTTTACCCTGTCTCCGGTTTTGTGGCGCAAGCTCCCGGGCTCGCGTTCGGCCGGGCGCGTGCAATCGGTGGCTTTGCGCCTCGTCTGCGAGCGCGAAGCCCTGATCGAAGCCTTCAAGCCGCGCGAATTCTGGACCGTCGAGGTGCTTTTCAAGACCGGTTCGGGGTCATCTTTTTGGGCGCGGCTCACCCATCTCGACGGCAAGCGCCTCGAAAAATTCGATCTCGACACCAAGGACAAGGCTGAGGCCGCCGTCGCGGCGGTCGGCAAGGCCAGCGGATTTGCCGTCGCCGCCATCGAGCGGCGCCAGCTGCGCCGCAACCCCGACCCGCCTTTTACCACCTCGACCCTTCAGCAGGAGGCTTCGCTGAAGCTCGGGCTCGGCGCCGCCCGCACCATGCAGATTGCCCAGCGCCTTTATGAAGGGGTCGATCTCGGCGGCGAATCGGTCGGCCTCATCACCTATATGCGCACCGACGGGGTGGCGATCTCGGGCGAAGCGATCGCCGCGGCGCGCCGTTTGATCGGCCGCGATTTCGGCGACAGGTACCTCCCGCCCACGCCGCGGCTTTACAAAAGCCCGGCGAAAAACGCGCAGGAGGCGCATGAGGCGATCCGTCCGACCGATCTCGGGCGTCGTCCCGGAGCGGTTGCCCGCCATCTCTCACCCGAACAGAGCCGCCTTTACGAGCTGATCTGGCGGCGGACCCTCGCAAGCCAAATGGCTTCGGCGCTCATCGACCAGGTCTCGGTCGATATCGCCGACAAGGAAAAGCGCCTCGGCCTGCACGCGGTCGGCTCTGTTGTCGCCTTCGACGGCTTTCTCGCCCTTTATCAAGAGGAACGCGAGGAAGAGGGCGAGGAGGAAGGAGAAGGGCGGGCCTTGCCGCCGCTCAAAGAGGGAGAGCCTCTTTCCCGGGGCGGCGTTGCCCCGCGCCAGCATTTCACCCTGCCGCCGCCGCGTTACAGCGAGGCGAGCCTTGTCAAAAAGCTCGAAGAGCTCGGCATCGGGCGCCCCTCCACTTACGCCTCGATCCTTCAGGTCTTGCAGGATCGCGATTATGTTCGCCTGGAGAAACGGCGTTTTGTGCCCGAAGACCGAGGCCGCATCGTCACCGCCTTTCTCGCCAATTTTTTCGAGCGTTACATCGAATATTCCTTTACCGCCGATCTCGAAAACCGGCTCGACGAGGTTTCCGCAGGACGCAGCGATTGGAAAGACCTTCTCCGCGCCTTCTGGCGGGATTTTTCGGCCGCGGTCGAAGAGACGCGCGAGCTGTCGATCAAAGAGGTCATCGCCGCGCTCGACGCCGAACTCGGGCGCCATTTCTTTCCCGACGACGGTTCGGGACGCGACCCGCGCCTGTGCCCTTCCTGCGGCAGCGGACGGCAGAGCCTCAAACTCGGCAGGTTCGGCGCCTTTATCGGCTGTTCGAATTATCCGTCCTGCCGTTTTACGCGCCCGCTCGGGCTCGAAGGGGAAAGCGAGGGCGCTGCTGCCGAAACCGTTCTCGGGATCGATCCTCAAAGCGGCTGCAAGATTGCGCTCAAAAAGGGCCCCTACGGCCAGTATGTCGAAGCCATCGGCGAGGGCGAAGGGCGGCCGAAGAGAGTGGCTTTGCCGCGCTCTCTCAAACCGGCCGATGTCGATCTCGAAATCGCGCTTTCGCTTCTCGCTTTGCCGCGCGAGCTTGGACGGCACCCTGAGAGCGGCGAGCCGATCTTTGCCGGGATCGGCCGTTTCGGCCCTTACCTGCGTCATCGAGAGAGCTATTGTTCGCTTGGGCCCGAGGACGACGTGTTGACGATCGGCCTCAATCGCGCGGTCGTCCTTCTGGCGCAAGGGAAAGGCGGGCGCCGGCGCGCCTCCGAGCCGTTGCGCACTCTCGGCGACCATCCTGAAGGCGGCGCGGTCGCGGTTTACCGCGGCCGTTACGGACCCTATGTGAGGCACGGGCGGAGCTTTGCCTCTCTGCCGCGAGAGGCGGACCCGGACCGCATCACGCTCGAAGAAGGATTGGCGCTTATCGCGGCACAGAGGGCAAAAGAGAAGACCCGCGGCAAGGAGAAGGGTGCGCCGGCAAAACGCGCGCAAGGCGCGCCCGGAAGGAAGAGCCCGCCCGGCGCCGATGGGAAGGCGGCAAAGGCGCAGGCAAAGCCTCCGGGGAAAACGAAAACCGCGGCGGGGCAAACGCGCAAAAGTGCGCGCAAAAAGCCGCAGGCGAAACTACCTTCGCCCACCCAGAGAGAGGATGAGAGCGCGCCGGCGGCAAGGCGGCGCCCCGGTCGTTAAGGAAAAGAGGTTCGGCGCCGGGCGTCCGGGAGACAAGCGGCAAGCCCTTTCGGCCTTTCCCTTGTCGGTAAAGCGGGCTTTTCGGCCCATTGATCGCCGCGGCGCCAGCCTCTAGTCTTCCTCCGCCGGCGCGGGAAGGCTCGACAGAAGCGCCAGAGAGCGCGCCGCCGTATTGCGGCGGCAGGCTTTGCAGGCGTTTCCGGCGGCGTCTCCACCTCTTCCGGTGGTTCGGTTTGTGGAGGTTCGAGCGTTGCCGCCGCGCCCTGCCGCCTTGCTCGTAAGAGCGAGCATAGCCGTAACCCTTCTTGCGCTTGGCCAGTGCGCCCAGCCTTCGCCTCCGGCGCGGCCGCAAAGCGCGGCAACGCGCCTTATCGCGCGCGCCCTCGACGACATCGGCGCCTATTACATCGCCCCCCTCGGCGAGCGGAACCTCGTTCTCGCGGGAGCCGAAAACGTTACCCGCCTCGATCGCGGGCTTCTGGTCGAGGAAAGCCCCGGGAGCGGGCGCGGCGCCGAACTGGTGCTGACGCAGAACGCCCGGCAGCTCGCCGTTTTTCCGGAACCCGCGGATGGCAATCGCGACCTTTGGGCGGCGCTTTTGAGCGGCCTTGTCGCCGACGCCACGGCCGCTTCGCCGAAACTTCTTTCGCTTCCTCGAGAAAGGATCGATACCGCGCTTCTCGACGGCATGGTCGGCCCGCTCGACCGTTTCTCCCGTTATTCTTCGCCACAACAGGCGCGCGCCGAACGCGCTTTGCGAGACGGCTTTGGCGGCATCGGCATCGTCCTCGACGACTCGAAAAAGGGGCTCGTCGTCACCGCCGTCCTGCCGCACGGACCGGCGGCTCGCGCCGGGGTGCGGCCACAAGACAGGATCACCGCGATCGACGGGACGCCTTCCTCAAATCTTCCGGAAAAGGAGATCATCGCGCGCCTTCTCGGCCCTGTCGGGAGCGAGGTCACCCTCGCGCTTTACCGGCCGCAGCCGCCGCAAAACCTGCGCCTCAGCATCAGGCGCGGGCGTATCGTCATCCCTGCGGTCAGCCTCTCCGAGGCGCAGGGCATCGCCTTCTTTCGCATTTCGAGCTTTAACGAAACCACGGCGAAGATCGTCGCCCGCAGGCTCCTTTCCGCTGAGCGCCCATCGGCGCCCCCTCTCAAAGGGGTGATTCTCGACTTGCGCGGCAATCCTGGAGGGCTTCTCCAACAGGCGGTCGAACTTTCGGACGTGTTTCTCAAAGGCGGACCGATCGTTTCGACCATCGGACGCAACCCCGAAAGCAACCAGTATTTTGTCGCTTCCGGAGACGGCATCGCCCCGTCTTTGCCGGTGGTCGTCCTCCTCGACGGCGGCTCCGCTTCCTCTTCGGAGATCGTCGCCTCCACGCTTCAAGACCGCAAACGCGCCGTCGTGCTCGGCGGCAGCTCTTACGGCAAAGGCACGGTGCAGACCGTTCTGCCTCTGCCGAACCAGGGCGCCTTGACCCTCACCTGGGCGCGTCTCATCACGCCCGGAGGCTATTTTCTCCAGCACCATGGCGTCGTCCCCAATTTGTGCACGAGCACCCTCGGCGCCGGCCGCGATGCGCCGCCGAGACTGATCCGGCAGGCGCAGGCGGAAGAGGCGCGCGCGCCCCTTCTTTCGAAGCCGCGCGGCTCTCTCGACGAGGCCGGGTGGAAAAGGCTCCGAGCCGCCTGCCCTGGGCGCGAGAGAGATCCCATGATAGACCTTAAATTCGCACGGCGCCTTCTCTCCGATCCCCGCCTTTACGCCGAGGCTTTGGGGCTTGTCGCGGCGGCCAAAACTCCCTTCCCGTCACGCGCCTTTCTCGCCGCCGGCGCCTCGGCCCCCGGCTTGACAGGGCCCCGAGGCTTGCTATTTTTCGTCCGGCATCCTCTCTGAGCCCGAGCGAGCCCCGATGGCAAAAACCAATTCGATCCTCGTAAAACTCGTAAGCAGCGCCGACACCGGCTTTTATTACGTGACCAGGAAAAATCCTCGGGCGAAGACGGCAAAGCTCGAACTCAAAAAGTTCGATCCCGTCGCCCGCAAGCACGTCGTCTTCCGCGAAGCGAAGATCAAATAGCGCCGCACTCGCGCTTTTTTGCTGCAACGAAGCCGGCGCCTCCCCGGAAAGAGCTCCCGACGGGGTTTTCCCTCGATCGGCGCCGGCGCGGAGAGAGTTTCTCGTTGCCGTCTCGAGGCAAGGCTCTATGATGCGATCAATTCTCGTTTGCATTCGCGCGCGGAGGCTTCCTTTGTTTCGGTCCCTCAAATTCGCGGCTCTTTTCCTTCTTGCCTGTCTCTTTGCCTTCCCCTCCGTGGCGCTCGCCGCCGATCGGCAATTTTCCCTCACCCTCAAAGGGCACCAGTTCCTCCCCAAGGAACTCGAAGTCCCGGCCGGAAAGAAGCTCGAACTCAAGCTGCGCAACGAGGATCCGACGCCGGCGGAATTCGAAAGCACCTCCCTCCACCGCGAACAGGTGGTGGTCGGCGGCGGCACGGCGAGCGTTTTTGTCGGCCCTCTCGATCCCGGCCGTTACACGTTTTTCGACGATTTCCATCCGGCGACGCGAGGCGCTCTTCTCGCCAAGTAAAAAGCCGCGGCCAAGGTCCTTTCGGCTTTGCCAGTTCCCGGCTGAGAAAAGACCGCCCCGGGCGAGAGCGAGGGTGCGATCGCTCGCCTTAGTCGGTTGCGGCCTTTTGCGCGGACGCAAAAGGCCGCTTTCGAGGCTCCCCATCAGTCGCCGTGGGAGCGTCCCAGAAGCTCTCTTTCGATCGCCTCGATCGAACGCCCTTTGACCTCGAAGCCGATCAGCGCATAGGCAAGCCCGGCAAGCAGAGACCAGCCGGCAAGATACATGAACGCCGGCACGATGGCGGAGACCGTCGCTTGCGGGGTGACGATGTTCGACACGCCGGCGATGAGAGCAAGGCCGAG
>JAJYIC010000015.1 GCA_021790295.1 Pseudomonadota bacterium
AAAAGGCGCCCATCCTTCCCCGCCATCTCCTTCAAAATGAAATCGAACGCGGCCTTCGCGCGCTCGACCCAAAGCGGCTTTGCCAGAACGAGGCCCGCCTCCGCCATCGCCGCGATCATCAGGGCGTTCCAATCGACGAGAACTTTGTCGTCGAGAAGGGGCCTTTGGCGCTTTTCGCGCGCTTTTAAGAGACGCGCGCGGGCTTCTTCGAGGCGGCGTTCGCTTTCCGCATCGAGAGGCGCCTTTGCCGTGAGGCGGTTGAGGATCGTGCGCCCTTCCCAGTTTCCTCCTTCGCGAACGTCATAAACCTTTGCGAAAACGGGGGCGAAGGCGCCGAGAAGGCGGGCGATCTCTTCTTCGGACCAGAGATAGAATTTTCCTTCCTCGTGCTCGCTATCGGCGTCGAGGCTCGAAGCGAAGGCGCCCTCGAGCGTCGTCATCTCCCTTTCGACCCAAAGGAGCGTTTCCTCGATCCTTTGGCGGTAAAGCGGGTTTTCCGTTTCCGCATAAACGAGCAAAAGGAGATCGACAAGAAGGGCATTGTCGTAAAGCATCTTTTCGAAATGCGGGACAAGCCAATGCGAATCCGTCGAGTAACGGGCAAATCCTCCGCCAAGATGATCATAGATCCCTCCTTGGCACATGCCGTCGAGAGCGGCAAAGACCGCTTTTGCATAGTCTTCGCGCCCGCTTCTTTTGTAGGCGCGCCAAAGAAGTTCGAAAATCGGGACCTGGGGAAATTTGGGGGCGCCGGCGATGCCGCCCTCGACGGGATCCGTAACGGCGAGAAGGCTTTCTGCAACCCTGTCGAGACTGTCGTCGTCGATCGCCTCTCCGGATTGCGGCTGCGCAAGAAGGGAAAGCGCCTTGCGCATCTCGAGAGTCCTCGCCGCGATGCCTTCGCGCTCGCGCGCATAAGCCGCGCTTACGGCTTCGAGAATCTGCGGGAAACCGGGCCGGCCCCAACGCGGGGTCGGAGGGAAATAGGTTCCCCCCCAAAAAGGCTCCCCTTCGGGGGTCAAAAACATGGTCAAAGGCCAGCCCCCTTGTTGGCCCATGGCGGCAAGAGCATTCTGGTAAAGGGCGTCGAGATCCGGGCGCTCTTCGCGGTCGAGCTTGATGTTGACAAAGCGCGCGTTCATCATGGCGGCGATCAGAGGATCTTCGAAGCTTTCGCGCGCCATCACATGGCACCAATGGCAGGCGGCGTAACCGATCGAGAGGAGGATCGGCTTCCCGCTCGCGCGGGCGGCGGCAAGGCTTTTCTCGTCCCAGGGCTGCCAGTCAACGGGGTTGTCTTTGTGCTGCAAAAGATAAGGGCTCGTCTCTTCGCCGAGGCGGTTTTTGACCATCGCTCTCCCTCGTGATTGTCCTCTGCTCTCTGCCCTGCGCCGATCGCAGGAGCGCGCTCTTTTGTTGCTTCCTCATATAATAAGGAACGCGGGCGAAAGAGAGTGAGCGAAACGATCTACGCTCCGGCGACGGCTGGCGGGCGCGCCGCCATTGCCGTCGTCCGCCTCTCGGGGCCTTTGGCCGGGCGCGCCCTCTTAGCCCTTTGCGGCTTTCTGCCGCCGGCCCGCGTTGCAAAGCGCGCGCGCCTTCTCGACCCCGCAACCGGGGAGCCTCTCGACCAAGGGCTTGTTCTCTGGTTTCCGGGCCCTCGAAGCGCGACCGGAGAGGATGTCGCCGAACTTCACGTCCACGGAAGCCGCGCCATTTTGTCGGCGCTTCTCGGGGTTTTGCGGAAAGCGGGCTTGCGGCTGGCGCTTCCGGGCGAATTCACCCGGCGCGCCTTTTTGAACGGCAAGCTCGATCTTCTCGAAGCCGAAGCGATTGGCGATCTTGCCGCGGCCGAAACCGAAGCGCAAAGGCGCCAGGCGATGGCCCAGCTCGAAGGCGCGCAGGGGAGCCTTTACCGTCTCTGGCAGGAGCGGCTCACGCGCTCTCTCGCCCATCTCGAAGCGGCGATCGACTTTCCCGAAGAGGGTCTGCCGGCGGAGATCGAGGAAAGGGTCAGGGCCGAAAGGCAAAGCCTCGAAAGAGAGATCAGAGCCCATCTTGCCGATGGGCATCGGGGGGAACGTTTGCGCGAAGGGATAAGGGTCGCGATCCTCGGCCCTCCCAACGCCGGGAAATCCACTCTTTTGAACCGCATCGCCCGGCGCGAAGCGGCCATTACCTCGCCTTTACCGGGAACGACCCGGGATGTGATCGAGGTCGCGGTCGATCTTTGCGGTTATCCGGTCCTTCTCGCCGACACGGCGGGGTTGCGCGAGGCCAAAGACCCGATCGAAGAGGAAGGGCTGAGGCGCGCTCTGGCCCGCGCCGAAGAGGCGGAGCTGCGCCTTTTCGTGTTCGACGCCAGAGTTGCCGAAGAGGCAGAAGGGGCCGCCTCTTGGCCGCAGGAAGGGACGCTCCTCCTCGCCAACAAATGCGACCTTCTCGCCGGGGATAAGGCGCTGCCGCAAGGCGCGTTCAGGATCTCGGCAAAAACCGGTCAAGGGTTCGAAACCCTTCTCGCCGCGCTCGGCAAAAGGATCGCGGAGAGCTATGAGGGCGCGGCGCCATTTATTACGAGGGCGCGGCACCGCGAGGCTTTGGAAGAGGCTCAGGCCGCGCTCGAAAGAGCCGGCTCTGCGGCCCTCCCCGAACTCGAAGCCGAAGACCTGCGCCTTGCCTGGAAAAGCCTCGGCCGCATCCTTGGCAGCGCCGACGTCGAAGATCTGTTGGACGTGATCTTCCGCGACTTCTGTCTCGGCAAGTGAGAGCCCAAGAGGGCGAAACAGTTTTATCCGGAGGAGATCCTCGATGCCCCGCTCCTATCCGCGTTTCAAGGCCGCCGCCTGCCATGCCGCGCCGGTCTTTCTCGATGCCGGCAAGACCGGCGAAAAGGCCTGTGCGCTCATCAGGGAGGCGGCCAACGCCGGCGCCCGCCTCATCGCTTTTCCGGAATCCTTTATCCCCGGTTTTCCGCTTTGGGCGGCTTTGGAAGCGCCCTACCGCTCTCACGATCTCTTCGCCGCCTTTGCCGCGCAGTCTCTCCGGCGCGACGGGCCGGAGATCGCGGCGGTGCGGGCCGCGGCGCGGCGAAGCGGCGTGATCGTCTCGCTCGGCTTTAGCGAAGCGAGCGAGACGAGCGCCGGCTGTTTGTGGAACGCCAATCTCTTGATCGGCAGCGGCGGCGAAATCCTCGTCCATCATCGGAAACTGGTGCCGACCTTTTACGAAAAGCTGATCTGGGCGAACGGCGACGGCCGCGGGCTGCGCTGCGCCCTGACCGAACTCGGACGCCTCGGCATGCTGATCTGCGGGGAGAACACCAATCCTCTGGCGCGGTTTGCGCTGATGGCCGATGGCGAAGAGGTGCACATCTCGTCCTATCCCGCGGTGTGGCCGACGCGGCCTGCGGGCGAAGAGGGAGGCTATGATCTGCGGCGCGCCATCGAGATCCGCGCCGGCGCCCATGCTTTCGAGGCGAAGGCGTTTACCCTCGTCGCTTCGGCCGCGATCGACGACTCCCTATACCAGGCGCTTCGAGGGCTCGATCGCGCCGCGCGCGAAACCATCGAGGCCTCGCCCCGCGCAGCCTCGATGATCCTCGACCCTTCGGGCAAGGTCATCAGCGAAGTTCTCTCTGAGGAGGAAGGCATCGTTTATGCCGAGATCGACCTTAGCCGCGCGGTCGAACCCAAGCGGTTCCACGATGTCGCCGGCTCTTACAACCGCTTCGACATCTTCCGCCTCGAAATCGACCGCAGGCCGCGCGAGCCTGCGGTCTTCCGCGACGCGCCCTGGGCGGAGAGCCCGGCGAAAATCCCGCCCGAAGGAGGCGCGGGCGCGACCGAAGAGACGTAAGGCCGAAGAGGCGTTTCACGTGAAACCTCGACAGCGCCAAAGCCCCTTTCTAGATTGCGCGGCCATGAGGACGGGAGGAGAAGAGTACGACGTCATCGTCATCGGCGGCGGCCATGCCGGCTGCGAAGCCGCTTCCGCGTCCGCGCGCCTTGGCGCCAAGACCCTTCTTCTCACCCACCGCTTTCAAACCATCGGCGAGATGTCGTGCAACCCTTCGATCGGAGGGCTCGGCAAAGGCCATCTCGTGCGCGAGATCGACGCTTTCGACGGATTGATGGGCAGGGCCGCCGATCTCGCGGGGATCCAGTTCCGCATCCTCAACCGCAGCAAAGGCCCGGCGGTAAGGGGCCCGCGCGCGCAAGCCGACCGCAAGCTTTATAAAAGCGCGATGCGGCGCCTTCTCGCCGAAACCGGAGAGCTGGAGTTGGGCGAAGGCGAGGCCCATGACCTTCGGATCGACAAGGGTCGCGTCGAGGGCGTGCTCCTTGCGGACGGGAGAGTCCTCCGGGCCCTCAGCGTCGTTCTGACGACCGGCACCTTTCTGCGCGGCCTCATCCACATTGGCGAGGAAAAGATCGCGGCCGGACGCGCCGGAGAGGCGCCTGCGGAAGGCCTTGCGCAAACCCTCGCCCGTCTTTCTTTTCGCCTCGGGCGCCTCAAGACCGGGACCCCGCCGCGCCTCGACGGGACGAGCATCGATTGGCAAGGACTCGCCGTGCAAAAGGGCGACGATCCGCCGCCTCCATTCTCCTTTCTGACGGACAGGATCGAAAACCCGCAGCTTCCTTGCCACCTGACCGAGACGACGCCGCAGACGCACCGCATCATCCGCGACAATCTCTCCCGTTCGCCTCTCTACCGCGGCGACATCCTCGGGATCGGACCTCGCTATTGCCCTTCGATCGAAGACAAGGTGGTGCGTTTTGCCGAACGCGAGCGCCATCAGATTTTTCTCGAACCGGAAGGGCTCGACGACGCGACCATTTATCCGAACGGCATCTCGACCTCTTTGCCGCGCGAAGTCCAGGAAGCGCTTCTCGCTTCGATCCCCGGTCTCGAACGGGCGCGGATGCTGCGGCCGGGTTACGCGATCGAATATGATTTTGTCGATCCGCGCGAACTGTATCCGAGCCTCGAGACGCGCCGGGTACGCGGTCTTTATTTTGCCGGCCAGCTGAACGGCACCACCGGTTACGAAGAGGCCGCGGCGCAAGGGCTGATCGCAGGGCTCAACGCGGCGCTTGCGGCAAACGGCAAAGAGCCCGTCGTTCTCGACCGCGCAGAAGGCTATATCGGGGTCCTGATCGACGACCTCGTGAGGCGCGGGGTGAACGAGCCTTACCGCATCTTTACCTCGCGCGCGGAATACCGTTTGACCCTGCGCGCCGACAACGCCGACGAGCGCCTCACGCCTTTGGCGATCCGCCTCGGCTCTGCCGGCGCCTCGAGGGCGCGGCGTTTCGGCGAAAAAATGGCCTCCCTTAGAAAGGCGCGCGCGCTCCTCGCCGAACTGAAGATGACCCCAACGGCTCTTTCCCGAGCCGGGATCTCTGTCAACGGCGACGGGATTGCGCGAAGCGCCTTTGACCTTCTCGCTCTTCCCGGCGTCGATCTCGCCCGTCTTTCGGCGATTTGGCCGCAGCTTTTGGGGATTGCGCCCGATATCGCCGAAGAGCTTGAAACCGACGCCCTCTACAAAGGCTATCTCGAACGCCAGGAGCGCGACATCGCCCAATACCGTCGCGAGGAGGGAATGCGCCTGCCGTTCGAACTCGATTACCGGACGGTCGGCGGGCTTTCGAGCGAGATACGCGAAAAGCTCGCGGCGGCCCGCCCCGCCACTCTTGGCGCCGCGGGGCGGATTTCCGGGGTGACGCCGGCGGCTCTTTTGGCGCTATTGCGCCACCTGCGGCGCTCTTCGCTAGAGGCGGAGGCGTGAGCGCGGCGTTGGAGCCGCAGGATTTTACCGCGCTTTACCCTGTTTCATGTGAAACGCTCGAACGGCTTTCCGCTTATGCCGCGATCCTCGGCGAATGGTCTCTTCGCTTCAACCTTGTCGGGCGGGAAAGCCTCGCCGATCTCTGGCGCCGCCACATCCTCGATTCGGCCCAGCTCGTCCCGCTCCTGCCGCCGTCCTGCCGCTCCCTTATCGATCTCGGTTCCGGGGCGGGGCTTCCCGGTCTCGTTCTCGCCATCCTCGGCGTGCCGGGAGTCGAACTCGTCGAAGCCGATTCGCGAAAATGCGCCTTTCTTTTCGAGGCGGCGCGCGTTGCGGGCGCCGCGGTCAGGATTCACGACACGCGCATCGAGGCGATGCCGCCCATGCCTTTCGATATCGTCACCGCGCGCGCCTTGGCGCCTCTCCACCGGCTCCTTCCTCTCGCCGCGCGCTTTGAGGGTCCGCAAACCCGCTTCCTCTTTTTGAAAGGCGAGCGCGCCCGGGAAGAATTGACCCGCGCGCGCAAAGCCTGGACAATGACGCTTGCCTGTCACAAGAGCCGCTCCGACCCGCGGGGGGTCATCCTCGAATTGCGCCAGGTCTTCCGCCATGCCTGAGGCCTCTTCTCTGCGCGCGCGCGTTCTTGCCGTCGCCAACCAGAAAGGCGGGGTCGGCAAGACGACGACCGCGATCAATCTCGCCACCGCTTTTGCGGGAAGAAAAGGGCGCGTTCTCCTTATCGATCTCGACCCTCAAGGCAATGCCTCGACCGGGTTCGGGATCGAGCGGCGGGCGCGCGAAACCTCGAGCTATCACCTCATCTTCGGCGAGGCGGCACTCGAGGAGGCCGCCATCGCCACCGCGGTCGAAGGGCTCTTTTTTGTTCCCGCGTCAGAGGATCTTTATGGGGCGGAGCTCGAACTTGCCGCGGGCGAGCGCCGCGAGTTCCGCCTCAAAAGGGCGATCGCGGAGGGCCTTAAACAGTACGACAAGGTGCTGATCGATTGCCCGCCCTCTCTCAACCTTTTGACCCTCAACGCTCTTGTCGCCGCGGACCGGGTTCTCGTTCCGTTACAATGCGAGTTCTACGCTCTCGAAGGTCTCTCGCAACTCTTGCGGACGATCGAGCGCGTCAGGCGCGCGCTCAACCCGGGCCTCGAATTCATGGGGGTCGTTCTCACCATGTACGACCGGCGCAATTCCCTTTCCGAACTCGATGCCGCCGATGTCCGCGGCCATTTCGGAGAGAAGGTTTACGAGACGATGATCCCGCGCAATGTGCGGCTTTCCGAAGCGCCTTCTTTCGGCAAGCCCGCCCTTCTTTACGACGAACACTGCGCGGGGGCGCAGGCGTATCTGCGTCTGGCGAGAGAGATGCTCGAACGCGAAAGGATGGCTCTGTCGTGAGCGAGAGCGGAAAGCGGCGCCCTTTGGGACGCGGCCTCGCAGAGCTTTTCGCCGAAAACCCCGCAATCGGGAAAGTCGAAGCGGAAGCGGCCGCGCCCGGCCTTTCCCATCGCCTGGTGCCGATCGAAATTTTGCGCCAAAGCCCTTTGCAGCCGCGCCGGCGCTTCCCCGCAGAGGAACTCGAAGAACTCGCCCGCTCGATCCGCGAAAAGGGGATCTTGCAGCCCCTTCTCGTGCGCCCGCTCGCAGGAGGAGAAGAGGGCTATGAACTCGTTGCAGGCGAAAGGCGCTGGCGTGCCGCGCAAAAGGTGGGGCTTGCGCTCGTTCCGGTTGTCGTGCGCGCTCTCGCCGATTTCGAGGCTCTCGAAATCGCGCTTGTTGAAAACCTGCAGCGCGAGGAGCTTTCGCCTCTCGAAGAGGCCGAAGCTTATAGCCGCCTTCTCAAGGATTTTGGGCGCACCCAGGCGAGCCTTGCCGAAGCGGTGGGCAAAAGCCGCAGCCACATCGCCAATACGGTGCGTCTTCTCGCCTTGCCGCCCTCTGTGCGCCGCCATCTCGAAGAAGGCCGGCTTTCGGCGGGGCATGCGCGCGCGCTTCTCGGCGCCGAAGACCCCGCGGCGCTCGCCGAAGAGGTGGTTCGCCGCGCCCTCAACGTGCGCGCCACCGAACGCCTCGTCACTGGCCGCGCCAAGCCTCCGCGGCGGCCTTTGCGTTCGGCCGACACGCTTTCTCTCGAACGCGACCTTTCCGTCTCTCTCGGCCTTCGCGTCACCCTGTCTGCGCGCACGCGCGGAGGCTCTCTCACCCTCCATTATTCGACCCTCGACCAGCTCGACGAGCTTTTGCGCCGGCTGCGGGCGGGTTGAGGCGCATTTCTCACACTGGATAGGGGCTGCGTCGACGCGCCCGCGGCAGGCCGCTTTCCCGCTTTGGGCTCACTCTCTGGGCGAGCCGCGTTCCTTTTCCACGCGCGCGCGGCAGGCGACCGCAAAAAAAGCCTCGCGCAAAAGCGTCTCGGCGGGGAAACCGGTCTTTTTCATCGCCAGTTCGGCGTCGTTAAGCCGCTGGAGCGTTTCCCGCAAACCCTTTTCGCTCCACTGCGAAAGCTGCTTCTTCCAGCTTTCCATCTGCTTATAAAAGATCGGCGGCCGGGCGGCGCGAAGGGCGCCCTCGGCGGGCTTTCCCGAAGCCCTTTCGGCGGCGATGGCGTGAAGCCGCAAAAAATGGCGCAACAGAGCGCGCACCGCCCCGACGGGCGAGGCCCCTTCCGCGATCACCCGGTCGAGCGCGCGCTCCAAGGCTCGGCCGTCGCCCTCCGCGGCGGCGAGAACCGCGTCGTCGAGAGAGAGAAGGGCGCTGTCGCCGACGACCGCCCGCGCCTCTTCGAGCCCGATCGCGCCCCCTTCGCCTGCATAAAGCGCGAGCTTTTCGAGTTCCGAGCGGGTCAAAAGACGGTCGCCGCCGAGATGGCCAAGGAGATAAGCTTCGGCGTCGCGGCTGAGGCGTATCCTCTGCGCCGAAAGCGTCTCTCGGATCAGCGCCCCGAGATCGCGTTCGCTGTCGGGATAACAGGCAATCGCCGCGCCCGAAGGGCGCTCTTCGAAAAGCCGGCGCAGAGCCGAACGGGGGCCGAGTTCGCCCGCTTCGACGACGATAAAGGCACCGGCGTTCTTTTGCTCTTTCTCCTTTTCCGCGGCTTCGAGAAAGCGCTTCATCAGAGGGGCAAGCGAATCGCCGGCCTCGCGCACAAAGATCACCCGCCTGCCGCCGCTAAGGCTCCATTGCCGGGCCTCGTCTTCGAGGCGCTGAGGCTCCGCAAGAAGCGCCGCCGGCGAAAGCTCGCTCGAACGGAACGGGTCGGCGAGATCCGGCACGGCCGCGCGCGCCAAAAGAAGAGCGCGCTCGCGCGCGAGACCCGCGTCGGGGCCGTAACAAAGGACGGCCTCGATTCGAGAGGAAGGCTCGCGCAGAAAACGGGCGAAGTCTTGCGCGCCGAATTTCACCCGCCGCTCTTCGCCGCCGCCCGCTTGCGCCGCTCCATGAAAAGGGCGAGGCGGGTGACGATCTGGCGCGAAAGCTCCGCCGCCGTGCGGCGATCGGCATCCTCTTCCGCGACCTCGGTCGCATAGCCGTTCGCCAGGACATCGAACGCGTTTTCGGTATGGATCGTGTTGGTAAGGAGCTTTTTGCCGGTCTTGAGGTCGAGCAGCATGATTCGTGCCCTGACATCGAGCGTGCCGCGCGTCGCTAACCCTTGCGACTGGATGCCGAGAGAGGCCCGTGTGACGGCAAGGACCGTCCTCAGGCTGAAACGCTCGGAGGTGGGTATGCCGTCGGGGTTCAAAGCCTGGCGCAGCTTCCATTCGAGATGCTGCCCCAGCCGTTCGGCGATAGGCTCGACATGGATCGCCCTGAGTTCGGCCGCGGCCGGCCCGATCTCCGGGTCGGCGTAAAGCGGCCTCCAGCCGCAGCCGGAAAGAGCCAAAGGAAAGAGCGCAAAGAGGGCGAGAGCCGATCGGCGCGAAGACATTTCAGCCCACGATGTTGACGATGCGGTTCGGGACGACGACGGTCTTTTTCGGCGCGCGGCCGGCAAGCCAGCGCGCGACCTGAGGCAGGGCAAGGGCGGCGCTTTCGAGTTCGCCCTTTGCCGAGTCGCGCGGCATCATCAGGGTTGCCCGCAGCTTGCCGTTGACCTGGACGGCGATCGTCACTTCTTCTTCGCGCGCCAGTTCCGGGTCGGCCTTCGGCCAGGCTTGCGCGGCAAGGAGCCCTTTCCCGCCGAGGGCCTGCCACATCTCTTCGGCGAGATGAGGCATCATCGGCGCAAGAAGCCGGCAAAGGGTTTCGAGACCAAAGCGCAAAACCTCCGCCCCCCCGCCCTCCGAGCGAAACGCCTCTTCGATAGCGTTTGTCAGTTCGCGGATGCGGGCGACGGCGCGGTTGAAGCGGAACTTGTCGAGATCCTCGGTGACGGCGGCGATGGTCTTGTGGATGCGGCGCGCAAGAGAGTGCCGCGGCCCCTCACCTTGCGGCGGCTGGGCGCCCGCAGGCGGCAACGGCAAAGGCGGCTCGTTCACCAAACGCCACAGGCGATTGACATAGCGCCAGATTCCTTCGATGCCGCTTTCCGTCCATTCGAGATCACGTTCGGGCGGGCTGTCGGACAGAAGATAAAAGCGTGCGGTATCGGCGCCGTAAGTCTCGACGATGCGTTCGAGGCCGACGATGTTCCTTTTCGATTTGCTCATCTTTTCGAGCCGGCCAACGGTGACGAGAGCCCCGCCGCGATCGACGAGGCGGCCTTTCCCGTCGCTCGAAACCTCTTCGGGGAAAAGCCACTCTCCCGCGCTCGATTGATAGGTCTGGTGGCAGACCATTCCTTGCGTAAAAAGGCCTTCGAAAGGCTCGTCGCAATCGAGTTCGTAGCCGCAATGGCGCAACGCCCGCGTGAAAAAGCGCGAATAAAGCAGATGCAGGATCGCGTGTTCGACGCCGCCGATATACTGATCGACCGGCATCCAATATCCGACCTCTTGCGCGGAAAAGGCGGCGGCCGCGCGCGGCGAACAGAAGCGCAGGAAATACCAGGAGGATTCGAAAAAGGTGTCGAGCGTGTCGGTGTCGCGCAGGGCCGCCTTCGCGCAACGCGGGCAGGAGACATGCTTCCAGGTCGGGTGATGATCGAGAGGGTTTCCCGGAATGTCGAAATTGACCTCTTCCGGCAAGCGGACCGGCAGATCCTTTTCCGCTACCGGGACGATGCCGCAAATTTTGCAATGGATGACGGGGATCGGCGTGCCCCAATAACGCTGGCGCGAAACCCCCCAATCGCGCAGACGCCAGGCGGTCGCGCTTTCGCCGCGGCCAAGCGCTTCGAGCCGCGCCGCCGCGGCCTTCTTTGCTGCGGCGACCGAAAGCCCGTCGAGAAAACCGGAATTGATGTGCACCCCCTCCCCGACGAAAGCCTCTTCGCCGATGGCAAAGCCGGCCGCGTCCTCGCCTTCGGGCAATACCACGGGGATCACCGGAAGGGCGTATTTCCTGGCAAATTCGAGGTCGCGCTGGTCATGCGCAGGGCAGCCGAAAATCGCTCCCGTGCCGTATTCCATCAGGACGAAATTGGCGACGTATAAAGGGATGCGGCGGCTTTCCTCCAACGGGTGTCGCGCCAAAAACCCGGTCTTATAGCCGCGCTTTTCCGCCGCTTCGATCGTCGCCTCGCTGGTGCCGAGGCGATCGCATTCGGCGATAAAGCGGGCAAGTTCGGGATCCTTTTCTGCGAGCTTCAATGCGAGCGGGTGGTTCGGCGAAAGGGCGAGAAAAGAGGCGCCGAAGAGGGTGTCGTGCCGGGTCGTAAAGACCTCGACCGGCCCGACCCCGCCATCGACCTCGAAAACAACGCGTGCCCCTTCGGAGCGGCCGATCCAGTTTTCCTGCATCAGACGCACGCGTTCGGGCCAGCGTTCGAGCCCCCCCAACGCCTCCAGAAGCTCTTCTGCAAAGGCCGTGATGCGCAAGAACCACTGGGAGAGAAGCCTCTTTTCGACGATCGCACCGGAGCGCCAGCCGCGGCCGTCGATCACCTGCTCATTGGCGAGAACGGTATTTTCCGCCGGATCCCAATTGACCCAGGACTCTTTGCGGTAGGCAAGACCCGCGCGCAGAAAATCGAGAAACATCTTCTGCTCGTGGCGGTAGTACTCCGGGTGGCAGGTGGCGATCTCGCGCGGCCAGTCGTAGGCAAAACCCATGCGCTCCAGTTCCTCGCGCATGGTGAGGATATTGTCGAGCGTCCAGCGCGCCGGATGGACGCCGCCGGCGATCGCCGCGTTCTCGGCGGGAAGGCCAAAAGCGTCCCAGCCCATCGGATGAAGGGTGTTGAAGCCTTGCGCGCGCCGGTAGCGGGCGACGAGATCCCCCATCGTATAGTTGCGGATATGGCCGACATGAAGTTTCCCCGAAGGATAGGGAAACATTTCAAGAACATAGTATTTTGGCCGCCCGGGTTCGGCCTTCGCTTCGAAGACGCCGCTTTCGCGCCAAAGGCGCTGCCATTTCGCCTCTGTCGCCCTGAAGTCGTAAGGGGCCGTCGTCTTTTGCTCCGCCGCCTTTTCCACCTTTCGCACCCGCGCCCCTTTTATATGCCCCGCGTTCCCCGTTTCACTCCGCGCCCGGATAGAATTTGTGCCGGATCTCTTTGGCCCGCCTCAGGATCGCCAATTGGAGGGTGCCGTCGAGGCTTTTGTCGACCGTCGCAAAAACCCATTTGCCGTCAGGCGAACGTTGCTGGCGCACGATATCGACGGCGACCGAATTCGACCACAAAGAGCGATGGAGAACGAAAACGTAAATCTTGAAGCGCTCATCCGTTTTGCCTTGAGGGGAATACCATTTGGTGGCGAGTTCGCCGATTTGCGGATCTTCGGAGGAGGTCTCGACAAAAGCGAGCGTTTCGCGCGCCGCCTGCCACAGGATGGGGTTGACGCGCGGGCCCGTTTTTGGCCCCGGTTCGCGCCCGGGATGTGCGGGCGCAAGGCCGAGGACGGTCCAGATCGTGGCGTCGGTGTCGAGACCGCTATGACCGTTGGCGGCAAGCTTTTCGGGGGCGGCCGTCTTTTGCGGCCCTCCCGAGCTGCATGCGGCGACAAACAAAGAGAGGGTTGCGGCGAGCGCCAGAAGGAAGCGGTAATAAGGGGCGGACATGAAGCGTTCCTTGGAGCGGGCGGCTTTCTCTGCGGGCGGCGGAGAATAAAGACGTTTCTTAGGAGGAATGGAGCGGTTATGGAAGGGTCTATCGCGGCCAATCTTCGGGCGGTCCGAGAGAGGATCGACGAGGCGGCGCGCAGGGCCGCGCGCAAACCGGAAGAGGTGAGCCTTATTGCGGTGAGCAAGACCCATGAGGCCTCTCTTGTGCGCGAGGCGCTTTTTGCCGGGCAGCGCCATTTCGGCGAGAACCGGGTGCAGGAGGCTCTTTTCAAATACACCGCGCTCAAAGAGGCTTTTCCCGACCTTGTTCTCCATCTGATCGGGACTTTGCAGACGAACAAGGTGAAGGAGGCCGTCGCCTTTTTCGATGCCATCGAAACGCTCGATCGGCCGCGGCTTGCCGAGGCTCTCGCCCGCGAGATGGACAAGAGAGGCCGGCGACCGCCCTCATTTATCGAGGTCAACACCGGCGAAGAGCCTCAGAAATCCGGGGTTCTGCCAAAAGAAGCCGACGCCTTTATCGCCTTTTGCCGAGACCGGCTGGCCCTTCCCGTGATCGGGCTTATGTGCATCCCTCCGGCTTTTGAGGAGCCTTCGCTCCACTTCGCCCTTTTGCGTGAGATCGCGCGGCGCAACGGGCTTTCCCGGCTCAGCATGGGGATGAGCGCCGATTTCGAGATCGCGATCGGCTTCGGCGCCACCGAGGTCAGGGTCGGAACGGCGATTTTCGGGCCGCGCGGAGGCTAAAACCGCCGCGCGGCGCAAAAGGAGGAGGCCATGTTCGAGACGACGATCGCCGGAAGCCTGCCGAAACCGGGTTGGCTCGCACAAAAGGGCGTGCTCTGGCCGGATTGGCGGGCAAAGGGAGCGGCCCTCGCCGAAGCCAAACGCGACGCCACGATTCTTGCCCTCAAGGAACAGGAGCACGCCGGCATCGACATTCTCACCGACGGCGAGCAGTCGCGCCAGCATTTCGTCCACGGCTTTCTCGCGGAAATCGAGGGGGTCGATTTTACCCGCAAGGTGAAGATGGGCATACGCGACAACCGCTATGAGGCCGAGGTGCCGACCGTCACCGGGCCTCTGCGGCGGCGCAAAAGCGTCCATGCGCGCGAAGCTGCGATCGCCCGCGCTTATACCGCGAAAAGGCTCAAATTCACCCTTCCGGGACCGATGACCATCGCCGACACCGTCGCCGACGCTCATTACGGCGAGCGCCAAAGCCTCGCCATGGCCTTTGCCGAACTTCTCAACGAGGAAGCGCGGGAACTCGAAGGGGCGGGGATCGACGTCATCCAGTTCGATGAGCCCGCTTTCAACGTCTATATGGAGGAGGTGGGCGTATGGGGGATCGCGGCGCTCGAACGCGCGGCTGAAGGGTTATCCTCCAAGACAGCGGTTCACATCTGCTACGGTTACGGCATCAAAGCGAATATCGAGTGGAAAAGGAGCCTCGGCCGGGAGTGGCGGCAGTACGAGGCGATTTTTCCGGCGCTCGCCAAAAGCCGGATCGATCAGGTTTCGCTCGAATGCGCGAATGCGCGTGTTCCCCTGCCGCTTCTCGGCCTTCTCGACGGCAAGGACGTGCTCCTCGGCGCGATCGACGTGGCGAGCGAGCGCGCCGAAACCCCCGAAGAGGTCGCAAGGACGATCGAAGCGGCGCTTGCCTATGTTCCGGCCGAACGCCTCTTTCCCTGCACGAATTGCGGCATGGCGCCGATGGATCGCGCTCTCGCGGCGGCAAAGCTCAAAGCGCTCGCCGCCGGCGCCGCTCTCGCCCGCGACCGGCTCGGGCGATGAAGGCGCCTGCGTCCGTGACGAGACAGGGAAGCAAAAACTCAGCCGAGAAAGAGGGCAAGACCGGCGAGAATGACGGCGCAGACGGCAAGACCTCCGCTCAAAAGCCTCGTAAAGGCGATCCAGGTACGGCGGTGCCGTTCGAGTTCGGGGTCGACCGTCGCCATGATCTCCTCGCTCAGGCAGAAAGGCGCCCAAAGAGATTATCTCAAAAGGTAGCGGAGACAAGCCGCTCCTCGGAGGGGTTGGTGAAGGCAAATTCGGGTGCGCTCGCGCCCGCAATCGAGGTCTTGGCGCCCGCGATTCGCACCCGCCCTTCGGCGATAAGCCTGACGGCAAGCGGATAAAGGCGGTGTTCGAGTTCGAGGATGCGGGCCGATAGCGCCTCCTCGTCCTCCTCCTCGCGGACCGGGACCACTCCTTGCGCGATGATCGGGCCTTTATCGACCTCGGCGCGCACGAAATGGACGGTGCAGCCGCTGAAACGCACTCCCGCTTCGAGCGCCTGCCTTTGCGCATTGAGCCCCTGAAAAGCCGGGAGAAGGGAAGGGTGGATGTTGATCATACGGTCGCGCCAGGCTTCGACAAAGCCGGCTTCGAGGATGCGCATAAAGCCGGCAAGGCAGACGAGGTTGACCCCGGCGCGGCGCAAAAGGAGATCGGCCTCGCGCGCAAAAGCACTCGCGTCGCGCCCGCCGAGGACGGCGTGCGCGATCCCCGCCTCACCGGCAATGCGAAGGCCGGGCGCCCCTTCCCGGTTGCTGATGACAAACCCGACTTCGGCGGGATAATGGGGATGGGCCGAGGCCGCGATCAAGGCGGCGAGATTCGATCCGCGCCCGGAGATGAGGACGCCGAGCCTCAGGCGCGCCATCGCCGCAGGGCGGAGAGAAGGGCCGTTGCGCCGGCGCTCTCGGCTCGGAAAAGGGAACCCTTTCTGCGGGCGCAGGGGCTCTTGATGGCGTCCTCGCGCAATCTGTTGTATGACCGCTGCGGCGGTCTTGCAAAAGCGACAATACGCTCTCGCGAACGGTTTGCAATGAGCGGTTTCAGATGAGGGGTTTCAGATGACGGCGCCCTCTTTTTCTGCGCTTGCCCGGGACCCGGCCGGGCGAAGGCGTCAAGGGGTCGTTTTTATTCTCCTTTTCGTTTTTCTCTTTTGGGCGCCGGTTCGCGCGCAAGGGTTGGGCGACCCTTATTCGGCGACGGTGAAGCTCGACGCCACCGCCGTCAATGCGGTCAAGGCGCGCGAGAAGGCGCGGCAGGAGGGAGAACGCCGGGCGCTCGAAAAGGTGATCGACGGGTTGGCGGGCGCTTCCGGCGCCTCCGCCCTTTCCTCTCTCGACGACCGTTCGATCGCCGCCATGATCGTCCGCTACTCGGTTGCCGACGAACGCATGTCGAGCCGGCGTTACCGCGCCTCTTACACCTATCATTTCGATCCCCAAGCGGTGAAAGCGGTGCTGCAGAGCGCCGGTCTTTCCCCCGTTTCCCCGGCTGCCGCGAGCGCCGGCGGCAGAGCCTCCGCCGCCTCCGCCGTCGTGCTTCCGGTCTACCGAGGGCGCGGCAGGCTCGTTTTGTGGGACGACCCCAACCGCTGGCGCGACGCCTGGGGGCGGCTTTCGCTTTCGGGCGAACCCTTGCGGCTCGTCGTCCCCCTCGGCGGGATCGCCGATCTCGGTGCGGTCGACGCCGGAAAGGCGGTTGCCGGTGATCGTTCGGCTCTTTCCGCCATCGCGAGGCGGTATGGCACCCGCGATACGATCGTCGCCTTGGCGCGGGCCGAGCGATCGGAGAACGGCCTTTCCGCTCTGAGCGTCAGCCTCAAGCGTTATCGCGAGGGAGAACTCGCCGGCACGTCAAGGGAGCGCTTTGCCGCCCAGACGGGAGAAAGAGAAGGCGAGGTTTTGCAACGGGCCGCCCGGGCAAGCCTCGCCCTTATCGAAGGCGCAGGCGCGGGAGGCGTTGCGGCAGAAGGCGGAGGCAGAGAAGGCGCAGAAGGCGGGAGCGCGCTCTCCTCCGCAGGCGGGGCTTCGAGCCTCGAAGCGGTGGTGTTCCTGTCGCGGCTTGGCGACTGGGTGGAATTGCGGGGAAGGCTGCAAAGGCTCGCGTCGGTGCGCGGGGTCGAGCTTCTCTCTTTGCGCCGGCACGAGGCGCGGATCAGGATAGACTTTGTCGGAAGCGAAAGGCCGCTCGACGCGAGCCTTGCCGCCTGGGGCTTGAGGCTCGCAGGGGGCGGCCCGGTCAAGCGGATCGAGCGTTCAGGCGCTTTCAGATAAAGTCTTGCGGACGAGGCCTCCTATCATGATGAGCCGG
>JAJYIC010000319.1 GCA_021790295.1 Pseudomonadota bacterium
ATCGAGTCGAGACTCGATTGCCAGATCGGCGCCTGGCTTTCGGTGATCGGCTCCCAGACCGGGGTCAGCAAGGGCGCAAGCCACGGCATCGGCCATGTCCTCGGCGGCACCGCCCATGTGCCGCACGGCTACACCTCCTGCATCATGCTGGCGCCGGTGTTGCGCTTCAATCACAGGGTCAACAGCGAACGGCAGGCGCGCGTCGCCGCCGCTCTCGGACGGCCGGGAGAAGAGGCGGCCGACGCCGTCCTCTCTCTCGTCGCCGATCTCGGCCTGCCTTCGCGTCTCAGCGATGTCGGGGTCAAAAAGGAAGACCTCGAACGCGTCGCCCGGCTTTCGATGTTCGATCGCTGGATCCATACGAACCCGCGCAAGATCGACGGCCCCGATGTCGTGCGCAGCCTTCTCGAAGCCGCGTTCTGACGCCGGCCTTTAGCGGTCTCTGCCGATCGGCGGCAGGCGGGTGGTGATCCGCGCGATGTTGTATTCTTTGACCTTTAAGGTCCAACGCGAATCGACGGCGATCGAGGGAACCCCGGCGAACGGCAGGTAAAGGGCGAGATTGGTGATGTAAAGAAAACGCCCGTCGGGGCTGAACGTATCGCTCGCCGGGAAAAGCAGGCCTTTGACCGAGCCGTCGGGGGCGATGCCGTCGAAATCGCCCTTTTTGGCGATCACCCCGCCCTTCGGATCGACGACTACGACTTCGTCGCCCTGGTTGGCAAGAACCCAGAGATTGTCCTTTCCGTCGAGGGCGACGCCGTCCGGGGCATTGATGCCGGTCGTAAAAGTCGCCGCCGTGCCGGCGCTGCCGTCGGGGTTGACCGGTATCTCGACGATCGAGTGATACGCGGTGTTGTTGACGAAAAGCGCCGTACCCTCGTTGTTGAAGGCGATGCCGTTGGCGCCGAAAGGCGGGACGAGGCTCTCGCCTGATCCGGCGGTCGGCAGCAAGAGCGGGCTCAAGGCCCAGGGCGTCGTCGGCGAACCGCCGTCGGGTCCGGTCTTCCAGATCGCGCCCTGGAATGAGTCGGAGACGTAGACATTGCCGGCGACGTCGAACGCCATCGCATTGAGGCCGGGGGGTGTGCTTGCCAGCATCGGCACGCTCATAAAGACCGAAGTGGTTTCGGTTTGCGGATCGACCTTCCAGACGATGCCGTTCCCCGAATGCGGGATGAGGTCGGGGATGAGGACGCTGCCTGAAGAGGCTTGGTAGATCCCGCCGATCAGATGCGGGCTCGATCCGGCGAGCGGAAAATGGCGGATCACTTTCCCGTTCGGGGCGATGACGAAGAGTTCGCCTTCTCCCGACAGCGCGCCCTTGCCGTTAAAGCCGAAGGAGGGGGCATAAAGGGTCCCGTCGGGAGCGACCGCGACGCCTTCGATGTCCGAAGTACAGGTTACGGCACCGCCGGGGCAGGCGCCGCCGCTCGGGGCAAAGGCGGGCAAGGTGGCAAAGGTTTCGACCGCGCCGCGATGCCACGCATGGGCGGCCTCAGGGGCAAAAAGCAGAAAAACCAAAACTGCCGAATAAAGTCCTATCTGCTTCCTCATCGCGTACCTCCCTTTGGCCCCCGGCAATCGCAAGCCGGGCGCTCGAAACCTGTCGCCATTTGGCGTGGGCTCTTTTCCCCCGCGCTCCTCGAGAAAGGAGACAGGCGGGCTGCGGTTGAGGAAACTTATGCGGTCGAAAGGAAGTCGCGGTCAAGGAGAAGAGGGGCTTCGCGCGGCCGCGTTGTCTTTGCCACTCTGAGGGCGCGCGGCATGGCGGAAACCGCTTCCCCCGCGCCCGCCCGCGACCCTGCGCTCTTTGAGGCTCAGCGCGCCAGTTCGGCGAGGGCCTGACGCTTGCCGCGCAGCCCTTCCGCCTTTCGTTCGAGGGTGGCAAGCTCGGAAAGAAGGCGTTCGCGCTCGGCCCCGCTCGCCCTTGCGATCTCTTCGCGAAGGAGCGGAAGATTGCCTTCGAGCGTCCCGAGTTCGCTTTCGATCGCCGCGGGGTCGAGGTCTTCCGCCGCTTCGGCTTCATCGGCCAGGACCGTGCAGCGTTCGGGCGTTACCTCGGCGAAACCGCCGGAGACAAACACCCGGAGGCTTATCTCGCCCCCTTCGTAGAGCGCTATCGCACCCGGCCTTACGGTCGAAAGGAACGGGGCGTGACCGCGCAGAACGCCGAAATCTCCTTCGGTTCCGGGCACCACCACCATCTCCGCCTCTAACGCGAGGAAGAGCCGTTCCGGGGTCGCGAGTTCGAAGCGGACGGGCTCGGCCATCACGCCGCCTCGGCCGCCATGCGCCGCGCCTTTTCGACCGATTCCTCGATCGTTCCCACCATGTAGAAAGAGGCTTCCGGCAGATCGTCGTAATCTCCGGCGACGATCCCTTTGAAGCCTTTGATCGTTTCTTCGAGCGGGACAAAGACGCCGGGAGTCCCGGTAAAGACTTCGGCGACGTGGAAAGGCTGCGACAGAAAACGCTGGATCTTGCGGGCGCGGGCGACCGTCAGCTTGTCCTCTTCGGAAAGTTCGTCCATGCCGAGAATGGCGATGATGTCCTGAAGCGATTTGTACGTCTGCAGCACTTTTTGCACGTCGCGCGCGACGCGGTAATGCTCCTCACCGACGATCCGCGGGTCGAGCATGCGCGAGGTCGAATCGAGCGGATCGACCGCAGGATAGATGCCGAGTTCGGCAATCTGACGGGAGAGAACAGTGGTCGCGTCGAGATGGGCGAAAGAGGTGGCGGGAGCCGGGTCGGTCAAATCGTCGGCCGGCACATAGATCGCCTGAACGGAGGTGATCGACCCCTTTTTTGTCGTCGTGATGCGCTCCTGGAGCCCGCCCATATCGGTTGCGAGGGTCGGCTGATACCCGACCGCCGAAGGCATGCGCCCGAGGAGCGCGGAGACTTCCGAGCCCGCCTGGGTAAAACGGAAGATGTTGTCGATAAAAAGAAGAACGTCCTGGCCCTCCTCGTCGCGGAAATATTCGGCGAGGGTCAGCCCCGAAAGCCCGACCCGCGCGCGCGCGCCCGGAGGCTCGTTCATCTGGCCGTAAACGAGCGCGGCTTTGGAGCCCGGCCCGTCGCGCTTGATCACCCCCGATTGGATCATCTCGTGATAAAGGTCGTTGCCTTCGCGGGTGCGCTCGCCGACGCCGGCAAAGACCGAGTAGCCGCCATGCGCCTTGGCGATGTTGTTGATCAACTCCATGATGATGACGGTCTTGCCGACCCCGGCGCCGCCGAAAAGACCGACCTTCCCGCCTTTCGCATAAGGCTCGAGGAGATCGACGACCTTGATGCCGGTGACGAGAATCTCGGCTTCGGTCGATTGATCGACGAATTCCGGAGCGGGCTTGTGGATGGGCGGGCGGCGGTTGGCGGTCCCCGGGCCA
>JAJYIC010000320.1 GCA_021790295.1 Pseudomonadota bacterium
AGAATAGCCGAGAGACGCCGAGAGGCGCTCGGCTTTCTCGCTTGAACCCAAAATCCCCGGAACAGGGGAGCCCGAGCCGTCACCGGCGGCTTGCCGGATTCATGGCATCGGCCCGCGGGGGCATCGGCCCAGGCGGATTGCGCTTGCCGGCGGAGCGGAGCAGGTTCGGCGCATGAGCACGCGTTGCGATGACAGGCCGATCGCCCGTCGGATCGAAGAAGAGGAGCGCCTCGTTGCCGAGAGAGGGCAGGCTTTGGGCGAGGATCATCCGGCGACGCTTGCCCTCGCGCTCGATCTCGCCGAACTTTATTGGTCCGAAGGGCGTCTTGGCGCGGCGCGAAAGCTCGAAGAAAGAGTGGTGACCGCGCGGCTCCGGCAATTGGGCGCGCATCATCCCGATACGCTCAAAGCGCAAGGAAAGCTCGCCGTCACGCTTGCGGCCCAAGGCCGGCTCGGCGCGGCGCGGCGGCTTCAGGAAGCGGTCGCCGAAGGCCTCGATGCGCTTTATGGCGCGAGCCACCGCGAAAGCCTGCGCGCGCGCAACAATCTGGCGGGGAGCATCGCCGCCGAGGGCGATCTTCGGGCCGCCCGCGCCCTCCTCGAACGCATCATCGAAACGCTCGTCGCGGCCTTCGGCGAGGAGGATCCCGATACGCTCGCCGCCTGCGAAAACCTCGGCGGCATCCTCTGGCGGCAAGGCGAGGGGGAGGAAGCCTATGGCCTTATGTGCCGGGTTTTCGAAAGCCGCTGCCGCGTCTGCGGCGAGAGCGATCCGGCGACCCGGCAGGCGGGCGCCCTTTTGGCGCTTATCGAAGAAAGCCTTGGAGTTTAGCGTCCGCTCCTTCAGCTGGCCGCCGCGCGGGGCTGGTTGTCGCGCCGGCGCGCCGCCGCGTCGGCCCGGGCGAAATCCTCAGCGTCGAAGCCGTAAAGACGGGCGCCTCCCGAAAGGATCTTGCCCGCGGTGTCGCGGTCGATGCTCGCATTTGTCAAGACCCGGTTCGAGACTTCGGGGAAGCTCGAGTCGAAATGCGGAAAATCGCTCGAAACGCAGATGGTGTCGGCGCCCCCCAAAAGCTCGACCACCGCGCCCACCTCCTTTTCGCCGCTCTCGATCGCCGAAAAGCACTGGCGCCGCCAATACTCGAGGGACGTGAGCTTCAGATAGGGCGCGTCGGCGTCCTTGTGCTGGCGCAGATCCCATTCGATCCGTCCCAAAAGCCCCGGCACCCACCAGCTTTGCGCCTCCAGAAAGGCAACCTTGAGACGCGGATGGAATTCGAAGACGCCGCCGAGCATCAGCGCGATGAGCGTGAGTTGCATCTCCGTCGAGTGGCTCGCGACATGGCGCATAAAGCGGTTCTCGCCAAAGCGCGGCTCGATCGTCGAATAATAGGAGCCGGTGCCTTCATGGAAACAGAGCGGCACGTCGAGGTCCTGCAGCAGGCTGTAAAGCGGATCCCAATAGGTCGAGTGCCAATAGCGCCCGTTGACGTAATTGGGCCGCACGAAGGCGCCGACCGCGCCAAAATCCTTGACGCAACGCAACAGCTCCTGGGCGGCGAGATTGACGTCGTGCACCGGCAGCATCGCCGCCATCTTCAGGCGTTCGGGAGCCGTTTGGCAGAAATCGTGAAGCCAGTCGTTGTAGGCCCGGCAGATCGCCGCCGAAAGCTGCGGGTCCATGTGGTCGCGGCCAAGAAAGGAAAGCCCCGCGGTCGGAAAGAGAACCGCGATGTCGATTCCCTCCATCTCCATGCCGATCAGCTGCGCCTCGGGGTCATAGCCGCGCTCGACCGCGAAGAGGACGTTCTTGTTGGCGCGGGCGCCGACGAGCGGGCCGCGGATGCGGTTGTATTGGGAGATGTTGCCGTCATTGCTCGTCGGCATGCCGTCGAAATACCAGAGCGGGCGACGCCGCATTCCGGTGGCGCCGCCGTCGAACGGTTTGACGGCCGAGGTGACCCGAGCCTTGAAGCCGGGGTCGAGATAGGTGTCGAAGAGGTCCGTCGGCTCCATGATGTGCATGTCGCAATCGACGAACCGATATTCCGCTTTCATCGCCGCCCTCCCTTCCGTTCGCTCCCTGCCGCCCGCTCGGCTCCTCTTTGCGAAGCCCTTGGGCGGCCATTCAACCCTAGCGGCGTGGCGGCGCTTGTCAACAAGGGTCGTTTCGAGCCGCAAAGGAGCCTCTGCGTGCCTTTACCCGCCTCGCGGAAGGGCTACACTCGGAACCCATGGCGAGATTGACCTTGCGCCTCGATTTCGGACCGGGCGCCGCGATCGGCCACGGCAAGATCCGCCTTCTCGAGGCGGTGCGGGATCTGGGCTCGATCGCCGCGGCCGGGCGCTCAATGGCGATGTCGTACCGGCGCGCGTGGCTCCTTGTCGAGGCTCTCAACGCCATTTTCGAGGAACCGGTGATCGCGACCCGTCATGGCGGCTCTTCGGGCGGCGGCGCCTCGCTCACCGCATTCGGCCATCGCGTGATCGCGCACTACCGCAAGATGGAAGCGAAGGCTGCCGACGCCGTCGCGGCCGATCTCGCGGAACTCGAAGCGGCAACGCGCAAGGGCGCGCACGGGCGCGCCGGCGGGCTTCCCCCGGCTTTGCCCGACGAGGCCTGTTGACGCCGCCGGCGGTCTTACGCGGCGGCGACGAAGAGATAGAACGCGAACAGCGTCGCGACGGCGCTTGAGGGAAGCCTTCCCGCCTCACCCGCCGTAAAACACGTTGTCGCCCAACTCCTTCATTTCGAGGATGGCGGCGTCGGGGCGGCCGGCGATCGGCTGTTGCAGATGCGCCTCGATCACTTGGCCGACGAGGATGTGATGATCGCCTTCCTCGACGATGCTCCTCACCTCGCATTCGACGGCAGCCGGAGCGGCCTCGAGGATCGGCGCCCCGCTCACCCCTTTCCACACGCTCTGGCCCGAAAGTTTGCCGTCTTCGAGCCTCGTCGGTTTGAAAAAGGCGAAGGCCACCCCCTTTTGCTCCTTGCCGAGCATGTTGAGAGCGAAGGTCTTCGTTTCCTTGACGATCTGATAAGCGCCGCTGTCGGTTTTGAGACCGACGACGACGAGAGGCGGGGCAAAAGCGGTCTGCGTCACCCAGTTGACCGTTGCGGCGCCGACATTGCCCTTTCCGTCGTCGGCGGTCAGGACATAGATGCCGTAAGGGATCATCCTGAGCGTCGTCTTCTTAGCCTCCTCGTTCATCGCATCCTCCCAGTTGTGAAACTCTCCCGGCGCGATAATGGAAAGCGGCGGGCGGAACCCGCAAGCGGCTTTGATCTTGAGAAGGGCCGACGTAGAATGGCCGCGGCAGCCGTCGCGCGACCCGCGATCGGAGCCGACATCGCAACCGGGCCGGCGAAACCTC
>JAJYIC010000321.1 GCA_021790295.1 Pseudomonadota bacterium
CCCGATCGGCGTCAACCGCTCTCTCGCCGAGCCCCGCGAATCCTGTGGGCGCGATGGCGGCAGAGGCGATAAAATCGCAAAACACCGGCGCCCGAAAGGCGCCAGATCCGGGAGCTCCTTTGGGCCGTGTTCGCCGATCGCCGTGAAGCGGGCCGCCGGCTTTTGGAACGGTTGCGCCACTTGGAGGGGGAAAAGCCGGTCGTCCTCGGCCTCCCGCGCGGCGGCGTCGCCGTCGCTTTCGAGATCGCCAAAGGGCTCAAGGCCCCTCTCGACATCCTTCTCGTCGGCAAGATCGGGGTCCCTTGGCAACGGGAACTCGCGCTCGGCGCGGTTGCCGACGGGGAAGACCCCGAGATCGTCATCGACGAGGCTTTGCGCGCGGAGCTTCGGATCGAGACGCGGTATATCGAAGAGGAAACGCGGCGCCGGCTTATCGAGATCGAAAGGCGCCGCCGCCTTTACCGGGGGGAAAAGGCGGCGATCGCGCTCGCCGGCCGCACGGTCATCCTCGTCGACGACGGCATCGCCACCGGAAGCACGCTTTTTGCGGCGCTTCACCGTTTGCGCAAGGCGCGTGCGGGAAAGATCGTTCTCGCCGTTCCCGTGGCGCCCGGCGATGCGCTGCAAAGGCTCGGCCCCCTTGTCGATGAACTCCTTTGCCTCAGGGCGCCCGAGCCTTTTATCGCCGTCGGCGCCCATTACCGGGATTTTGCGCAGGTGAGCGACGAAGAGGTGGTGGGGCTTCTCGAAGAGCGCGAAAGGGGGGAAAACGCGCCGCCCGAAAGCCCGCCTCGCGAAAGCCGGCCGTGACGAGCAAAAACGGCGCAGGACGACCGGGCGCGGATTGACCCATATCAGCGCGCGCTCGAAGAAGCCGCGCTTTGATAGACGCGCGAGAGCAAGCGGAGAGGCGCAATGAGCGAGTTTGGCCGGCGCCTGGAGGAAGAAATTCCTCATTTGCGGCGTTATGCGCGCGCTCTCGTTCACGATCCCGAACGCGCCGAGGATCTTGTTCAAAGCTCTCTCTTGCGCGCCCTTACCAAAAAAGATTTGTGGCAGGCCGGGACCAATTTGCGCAGTTGGCTTTTTACCATCCTTCACAACCAGCACGTCAGCGAGCTTCGGCGCCTGGCGCGCGACCGCGAACGCTCGGGGCTCCTCGACGGCGTTCTTGTCCCGGCGCCGGCGGGCGCGGCTTTTTCCGTGTTCGATCTCGATCGCGCCGTCTCCGAATTGCCCGATGAGCAACGCCGGGTCGTGCTTCTCGCGGGGGTCAAAGAAATGTCATACAAGGAGGCGGCGGCGGTCCTTTGCGTCCCGGTCGGGACGGTCCGCTCCCGCCTCGCCAGAGCCCGCGAAAAGCTGCGCAAACGCCTGGAGATCGCGGAAGAGGATTTGCTGCGCCTTGCGGCATGATATTTGCTGCATATCTTGCCGCAAAGGGCCCTTGCTTCTCTCCGCCTCGTTGGCGGCGGATTGATCACGATCAATGCGGGAGCGCGGGCTTCCCCCTCACGATCGCCCGCCGATCGAGGAGAACGAGATGCGTTATCTGGTGAGCCTCGCGCTCGCGCGTTCCCGCGAGTTTCCGGCCGGAAACCCCGAATGCCGCTACGAGTTGACTCTGCCGCTCAAAGGCGACCGGCGGCTCGATCTCGAGGGATGGAGCCGCAGCCGCACAGGCAATCGGGTGCGCCGCTTGTGCCGCGACCTCGGCGAACTTTGGGGCGAACTCAAACACGACCGCGGCGGGTGGTTTCTTTCTTTCGGCCACGGGGAAGCGGCCGAAGAGGCGTTTTTTGCCGAAAACGACGGCTGTTTTGCCGTCGGCGCCGCGGTTGCGATCGTCGAGTGGGATGGGCAAACCCGTACCTTTCGCGTCGTCGCCTGCGCCCCCGAAAGGGCGAGCGCGGATAAAGCGGCGTGAAAGGGGGATATGCCGTCGATCAAAGGACGTTGCTCTCTTGGCGTCGCCCACCTTAGCATCGCCCGCCTTGGCATCAAACAGGTTTTTTCGCGACTTCGAGTTGCGGACGATGCGCAGGAAAGGCGCTTTTCTCCTCGCCGCGGCCGCGGCGGCAAGTCTTGTCGCCGCCGCGCTTGCGGCGCTCTTTTTGTGGAACGATCTGGGCGCGAGCGAGATAACTCCTTCCGGCTGGGCGGCCCTCGTCCTTGGCGCTCTTTTCACTTTCCTTCTCGCCGCCCTGTTGGTGTCGCTGATGCTTTACAGCAGCCACAAAGGTTACGACGACGGCCGGCAGGAATAGGTCATCTCGGTTCACCTCGATGATGGCGCTTGCGCTTCGCGGTCGGAGAAGGCACCGTTGCCTCTCAGGTCGGAGGAAAGCTTTGAAAAAACCGCCAAAGGCCTCTGCGGCGAGGCCTGCGCCAAGGTACGGGCGCGGAACGGGAGTGCCGAACCCGGTCGATGTTCATGTCGGAGCGCGCATACGGATGCGGCGCCTGCTTCTGGGGATGAACCAGGAGACGCTCGCGAACGCTCTCGGGCTTACCTTTCAGCAGGTGCAGAAATACGAAGGCGGGGCAAACCGGGTGAGCGCCTCGCGTTTGAGCGAGATGGCGCGGGTCTTGAAGGTGCCTATTTCCTATTTTTTCAGCGACCTTGCAGCGGGCGAGAGCGAGGCGAGCCCCGAGGACAGGGAATGGCGCGAGCATCTTCAGCGCCCGGAGACCATCGAATTCATTCGCCTTTTTTACGCCATCGCCGATCCGCGCGTGCGCCGCCAGTTTCTCGAGATGACAAAGACGCTCGCACTGTCCTTCCCCGAAAAGGCGTGAGCGCGGCCGCGCCTTTCTCGGCCGCGGTCTTTCCCGGCGATGGCGCCTTCTGAGCCCCCGAGGAGCGACGCTCTCTCGTTCGACCTCGAGGAATTGCTCGCGCGCATCGAGAAGAGAAGCGCAAGGATAGGCGTCGTCGGTCTCGGTTATATCGGGCTGCCGCTTTTGCGCACCGCCGCCGAGCGCGGTTTTTATGCCCTCGGCTTCGATATCGATCGAGGCAAGGTCGAGACGATCAATGCCGGGCGCTCCTATATCCGTCATATCGGCGAGGAAAGCATCGCCCGCCTGCGCCGTCTCGGACGGCTCGAAGCCTCTGCGGATGTGGCGCGCATAAGCGAAACCGACGCTCTTCTTTTGTGCCTGCCGACCCCTTTGACCCCTCGGCGCGAACCCGACCTTTCCTTTGTCGCAGGTACGGCCGAGGCGATCGCCCGCCATTTGCGCCGCGGCCAACTCGTCGTCCTCCAATCGACAAGCTGGCCCGGGACGACGTGCGAATTCTTGCGCCCTCTTCTCGAAAAGAGCGGCCTTTTCTCCAACCGTGATTTCCTTCTCGAGATCGGAA
>JAJYIC010000322.1 GCA_021790295.1 Pseudomonadota bacterium
TGCCTTTCGCGCCGATCGCGGCCTTTCGTCTCATCGCGCCCCCTCGCCATCAAAGGGTTCCGTTTCGGCGCGATTGTGTCGCTCGAACGGGGCCCGGTCGAGGCCTCTTCTAACCCTGCGGGCCAAGGATCAGGAAAAATCCTTGCCTTCGAGAACAATCGGGGTGCCGTGAGGGGTTCTCTCCGCCGCTCGTTTCCAGGCCTCGCGCGAACGTGCCAGGGCTTCGGGCTCGGCCGCGCCCTTCTCGGCGACCAAACGTTCGAGCGCCTTAAGCCAATGATGATAATAGGTGTCGCCGAGATCGGGGTCGCCTTCCTGTTGCGCCTTTTTTATCTCCTCGCCGAGAAGGGAGGCCCATTCGCCCCAGGTGAAAAGCCCTTTATCGTAAAGCGCGAGGGTCATGGCGAAAGCCTGCGCTTGCCAAGGCGCGGCAAAGACCGGTTCCTCGTCCTCCCGCGGCAGGCCGGGAAGATCGGGGAAGGGCGTTCGCGGGGCGCCTTTCACGCCGCTTCCAGATAAGGTTCGAAGGCTTCGATCGCGACCTTAAGGGAAGGGTCGGCGTTTTCGCCCCAAAGCTCTTTTCCCGTAAAAACCACCATGTAAAGCCATTGCGGGTCTTCTCCGCCGCCGGTCGTCAGCGAATCGGGAAAGACATGGCAGCCGAGAAGCGATTCGATCACGCCCCAATGGCCGCGGGCGTAACGGGGAAGGCGGGTGTGGGTCGGGGGATTGAGGTTTTTCGCGCGCACGCGCTCTCCCGCCGCAAAACGGGCCGGCGCCGCGGCGGAGCGCGCGAAAGTGGCGCGGTTGAGGATTCTTTCCACATCCCCGGCCTTGAGCGTTTTCGGCAGCGCCCGAGGAGGGGCGAGCGAACGGCCGGCGGCGATTTCCTCGGCCGACAGAAGCCCGTAACCGAGAAGCCGGCTTTCGAGGCCCAAAAGCCACCTTTCGTAATAGGAGGCGGCGAGATAGCGCAGAGGCGGCAGGGTTTCGAGAGAAAAACGCTCGAGGTCGATATTCCAGAGACCGACCTCGCCCATGCTCCTTTGCATCCCGTAGACGCGGCCTTCCCAATGGGCGTGAAAAGGGGCTTCGTCGGCTTCGCGCTCTACCGCGCCAAAACCCATCATTCCGCCCATGTCGTGGATCCCGTTCATGGCGAGGCCTCCTGCGGGGAAAGAGGCAGCCCGGCGCCGATCATGCTGTCGCGCGTCACCAGGCGGGCGAGGGCCTCTTCGCTCCAGCCCTCTGTGCCTTGCGGGCGCATCGGCAAGACGAAAAGCCGCGTCTCGGCGGTCGAATCCGAGACCCTGATCTCGACATCGGGCGCAAGAGATAGACCGAAATCGGCCAAAAGACCGCGCGGATCGATGACCGCGCGCGAGCGGTAAGGGGCGGATTTGTACCACACCGGCGGCAGCCCCAAGAGATCCCACGGGTAGCACGAACAAAGCGTGCAAACGACGAGGTTGTGGCGTTTCGGCGTGTTTTCTAGGGCGAGAAGGTGGACGCCGACGGGCCCGATCCCGCCGAGCGCGTTGACGGCCGCGCCCGCGTTTTCGAGAAGCCGGCGCTTGAATTGAGGGTCGGCCCAGGCCTTGGCGACGACGCGCGCGCCGTTGCGCGGACCGATCCTCGTCTCGAAGGCCTCAATGATGCGGTCGATCGCTTGAGGCTCGATATAACCCTTTTCCGCAAGAACGGTTTCGAGGGCGCGAACGCGAAGTTCGATCGCGGAAAGTTCGGAATGCGCGCCGTGGGAGGCCGCACCGTCGGAAGGGGGCGGTTCAGGCATCGGCCTTCTCCTTTACCGAGGGAAGGAGAGAAAGCATTTGTCGGAGGCGAGAATAAAGCTTTCCATATAATCGGCGATCGCCGGGCGCCGGCCGAGTGCCTCCATCGCCCCGACGAGCGCCATCCAGTTGAGCATCTCGTGCTGCCCGGAAAATTCCATCTCGGCGAGAGTGCGTTTGCGCCAGGTTTCGCTATCGCCGCGGGAAAGAGCATCGAAAAGGATGCGGTCGCCTTCGTGGTCGGGCCACAGATAGCCGTTTTTCGGCGAAAGAAAGGCGTGCGACCAGCTCGAAGAGGCGATGAGCGCCACCCGCCAGGGCGAACGGGCGAGGATCTCGGCAATCGCGGCGCCGAGGTCCATGCAGCGCCAAGGCTGCGGCGAAGGCGGATCGGGAAGTTCGCTCTGCGGGCGCGGCGGCTTGAAAAGCGCGCCAAAGGCGCCTTCGGCGTAAATGAGGTTGCTGCCGTAGCAATTGATGGCGAAAGGGATCACCGGATAGGGAAAACCGCGGCGGTCCCAATCGAGATAAAGAAAGGTGTTGGCAAAAGCGTGCGCCATCGGGTGATGGAGAGGCTTATAGGCGTAGGCGAGATCGAAACCGCGCTCGATGAGCCCTTTCGCCAGATGCTTTGCCGGCTCGCGCGCGCCTTTGAGAGGCATCATCCAATCGGCCGCCTCGCCCCAGCGGTTGATCCTGCCGCCGGCGCCGTTTTGCCAGGGCGCGAGCGGGAATTCGGGATCGAAGCCCAAGATGCAGAATGCGGGAACGATGTCTTCGCGGAAATTCTCGTACTGGTCGTCCCCCCAGACGAGAACGAGATCGGGCGCGAAATCGTCGAGGATCCGGCGCATCGCGCGAAAATCCGCGGCAAAGCGGGCGCCGCAACGCCGGGCCGCGGAAAGGCCCTCGTCGTTGCCGAGTTCCTCCAGCATTCCCTTGGGCCAGTTCGCCTTGTCCTTGTAGGCGGCGGGAACGTTGGGGGCGGTGAGCGTATATCTGAAAACGCCGGTGAGCCCTTCGTCGAGAGACGCGAGGGTTGGCCAATGGGTGACCCCGAGCCCCAAAACCTCTCCCATATCCCCTCCCGACGCGAAGCCCTTTATCCCGCTCTTCCGTCCCGGCTTAAAGTCGGGAAGAGTGCTTTTTCCGGCTTTTCGCCGGCGCTCCTTATTAAACGCCGGGGAAGGCCCTCTCGCAAGCGCCCTCGCAACACTCGCGCGATCCTCGGGCGCGAACGCAAAGAGGGGGGTTGACCGCAGGGACGCTTCGGTTAGCCTCGCGCTCCCGCTTCTTTTCAGCGAGAACCCGAGAGAAAAGATGACCGATTCCGAAGGCGAGGACGTCAAGGAAGAGATCACCCGCCACTGGCAAAGGCGCGCTCAGCATTTCGACGAAGATTTCGGCCATGCGATCAAGACGCCCGCGGAACGGGCCGCCTGGGAGCGCATTTTCGACCGTCTCGGCGGCGGCAAAAGCGGGCTTCGGGTTCTCGATGTCGGCTGCGGCACGGGGTTTCTCTCGCTTGAACTGGCGGCCCGAGGCCACCGCGTGACCGGCCTCGACCTCGCCC
>JAJYIC010000323.1 GCA_021790295.1 Pseudomonadota bacterium
ACGCGCGCCTTTACTGGATCGACGTGACCGGGAGACGGATGTTCCGCCACCAGGCTTCAGGCGAGTGCGAAGGCGATTGGGCCTTACCGCGCCTGCCGGGCTCCTTTGCGCTTTGCCGCAAAGGGGGGATGCTGATGGCCTGGCGCAACGGGTTGGGGCTTTTCGACCCTGAGAGAGGCTCTTTCGCCGAGATCCCTTGCGGGGCGCATGCGCCCGATTTCGCGCAAGAGCGGTTCAACGACGGCGCCTGCGACCGCCGCGGCCGTTTTTGGGTGGGAACGCTTGCGCGCAATCTCGAAGACAGGGTCGGCCATCTTTTCCGCATCGACCCCGATCTTTCGCTTCACCCCATGGCGGGCGGTTTTGTCATCTCGAACGGCATCGCCTGGAGCCCTGACGAGGCGATCCTTTACCACTGCGATTCGGGGCTTCGCGCCGTCTTTGCCGCCCCTTTCGAGGCGACAAGCGGAACAATCGGCGAGCGGCGGGTTTTTGCCGACTTCGGCTCGCGCAGGGGGCGCCCCGACGGCTGCACCGTCGATGCGGAAGGGCATCTTTGGGTTGCCGCCGTCGACGCGGGGGAACTTTTGCGCTTTGCCCCTTCGGGCGCTCTTCAGGCGAGCGTCCGCTTTCCGGTTTCGAGCCCGACGAGCCTTGCTTTCGGCGACCATGACCTGCGCACGCTTTTTGTCACGACGCTTCGCCCCGAAGGAAAAGAGGAGGAAGGCGCCGGGCGCCTTTTCGCTTTGCGGCCCGGGGTCGCCGGCCTTCCCGAGCCGCGTTTCGGCGCCTGACCCAGAGACGCTCTAGCCTTCCCCTTTTGCGGCGGCTCGCGCGAACAGGCGCTCCCAACTCGCGCTTCCCCGCCGTCCCTCCTCGTGCGAAGCTTCCCCGCCAGCGGCAGCAGCGGCAGAAGGAAAGAAAAGGATGAGGCTCGGCTATATCGGTCTCGGCAATATGGGGGGCGCCCTCGCTCGGCGCCTTTTGCGCGAACACCCTTTGCGGGTCTTCGACCTTCGCCCCGAAGCGGTCGCCCGCCTCGCCGAAGCGAGGGCGATCCCGGCGCAAAGCGCCGAGGCTCTGGCGCGCGAAAGCGACCTCGTCATGACCTGCCTTCCGACCTCGAGGGAGGTGCGCGAGCTGCTGTTCGGCGAAGGCCGGGTCGCGGACGCCCTCGAAAGCGGCGCGATCCTTGCCGATATGACGACCGGCGACCCGGCCGAGACGCGCGAGATGGCGGCGCGCCTCCTGGCAAAAGGCGTTCGGATGGTGGACGCTCCGGTGAGCGGCGGCCCTCACGGCGCCAATGCCGGCACCATCGCGATCATGGTCGGCGCGCCCGAGGAGGTTTATGCCCGCCTGCGGCCGATCTTTGCGACGATCAGCCCCAACGTCTTTCATACGGGCGCCGTCGGCACCGGCCATGTGATGAAGCTCGTCAACAACGTCGTCGGCGCGGGCGTCAGGGCGGTCACCTTCGAGGCTCTGGCGATGGGGATCAAGAACGGGCTGAGCCTCGAAACCTTGACCGAAGTCCTGCAAAAAGGGAGCGCGAAGAGCGCCATAACCGAACTCGCCCTGCCGAGGCTCTCGAAAGGCGATTTCGCGGTCTCTTTCACCCTTGCGCTGATGCTCAAAGACGTGCGCCTTGCGACCAAGCTCGGAAGCGACAGCGCTTCGCCGATGCCTCTTGCGGGCCTCGTGCGCGAGCTTTACCAGACCGCGACCAACAAACAGGGAGCGGAAAAGGACGTGCTCGAACTGGTCAGGCTTTTCGAAGAGGCGGCCGGGGTCGCCATCGCCCGGTAGAAAAAGCGCGGGCGCGCCGGTGCTGATCGCCCAGCTTTCCGATCCTCATATCGCGCTTCCGGGCGAGCGCCCTTATGGCCGCGTCGACACGGCCCTCTCTTTCGAGCGCGCGGTCGCGGCCGTGGCCGCCCTTTCACCGCCGGCCGATCTCGTGCTTTTGAGCGGAGACCTCGCCCATCACGGCCTCGCCGAAGAATATGCCCATATGAAGAGGCTTCTCGCGCCTCTTTCCCAGAGGGTCCTCGCCATCCCCGGCAATCACGACGAACGCGAGAGCATGCGCGCGGCTTTTCTCGGGGACGGCTATCTGCCGCGTTCGGGCTTTCTCAATTTTGCGGTCGCGTGCGGCCCTCTTCTCGTCATCGGCCTCGATACGCTCGTTGCCGGAGAGGACAAGGGGGCGCTTTCGGAAGAGGGGCTTTTATGGCTCGAAGCCGCACTTGGAGCGGCAGCCGATCGGCCCTCTCTCATTGTGATGCATCATCCCCCTTTTCTCACCGGCATCGCGCCGATGGACCGGATCGGCCTCGAAGGCCGGGAGGGCTTCCACCAGATCGTCCGCCGCAACCCGCAAATCGAAAAGATCCTTTGCGGCCACGTCCACCGCCCGATCGAGGCGCGTTTTGCCGGAACCGCCGCCGCAACCGCGCCTTCGACCGCGCATCAGCTTTTTCTCGATCTCGACCCGCAAGCCCCTTCGAGCCGCTTTCTCCTCGAACCCGGCGGCTATCAGCTTCACCTTTGGGACGAGGCCTCGGGGCTCAGGAGCCACACCGCCCTTCTCGGCGATTATCCTGGCCCTTATCCGTTCAGATCGGCCCTTTGAAGCGCCTGTCGCGCGTCCGAGGGCTGGCGCGAAAGGCCGCGCGCCGCCGGCGTGTAGACGAGACGGCGCTTGGGCGTGCGCGCCGTCGCGCTCGGCTTTGCATAAATCTCTTTTGCCGCTTCGACGAGGACGACGCCGGCAAAGCTCGGGAAAAACCTTTTCCCGATCCGCTCCCAGAACGGCGCCGCGCGTAGGATCGTGCGCCGCCGCGCCGGCGGTATGAAAAGCGCTCCCATCGACCCGAGCGGGATGAAACGCTCGCCGCGCAAAAGCTGGGAAAGTTGCGAGGTCGTGTAAGGGCGGCCAAAACCGAAAGGTGTCCGTTCGAGCCGCGCCCAGATGCCGCGCCGGTTCGGAACGATGATGAGAAGCCGCCCGCCTCCGGCGAGAACCCTCCAGATCTCCTTGAGCATCGGGCGCGCCTCTTCGCTCACTTCGAGCGCGTGCGCGACGAGAACGCGGTCGATCGAACAATCGGCGAAAGGAAGTTCGCCCTCTTCGGCCAGAGCGACGAGGTTGCGCCCTTCGGGAGGCCAGCCGAGGACCCCCTGGGAAGCCGGCATCACCGCGACCGTGCGTTCGGTTTCGGGCAATAGCGCCGAAAGAATGGGCGTCGGATAACCGATCCCGAGAAGCCGCATGCCTTTGAGATCGGGCCAAATGCGGCGGACGGCGCGGCGGATCATGCCTTTTGCGACTTGCCCCAGATCGCTTTTGT
>JAJYIC010000016.1:0-16164 GCA_021790295.1 Pseudomonadota bacterium
TGCGGATCACCTTGGCCGTCGCCGGTTTCGCGATGGCCGATCTTTCGATCACGATCGAGGACAACCAGCTCCTCATACGCGGCAGGCAAAGCGAAGAGGACGAGCGGGTCTACCTTCATCGCGGCATCGCCGCGCGCCAGTTTCAGCGTTCTTTTGTTTTGGCCGAAGGGATCGAGGTTAAAGGCGCATGGCTCGACAATGGGCTTTTGCATATCGATCTCGTCCGCCCCGCGGTCGAAGCGCGGGTGCGCAGCATCGAGATAAGGGCGAGCGCACCCGCGGTGGAGAGAGTGACATGAGCGAATTCGAGCGGCTGCGGCAGTTCTCGCCGAACGAGTTCAAGCTTCTCGGCATGCAGGACATCGCTTACATCAAAGCGGTGATCGTCAATGGCGTCGTCACCTGGGCCGTTCACGCCGCAGACGGGACGGAGATCGCGCTCCTGCCCTCGCGCGAAGTCGCCGCCGCAACCCTCGCCCAGCACGATATCGAAGCCGTAAGCGTGCATTGATGAGCGTGCACTGACAGGGTCCTTGCCGCGGGATAGGGCTTGCCCTTTCAGGCGCCGGTTACGGCGGGAGCCCCGGCGAGAAGCACATAAAGCGCTTCGGCGTTGTCGGTGCCTCGGAGCTTCTCGCAAACCGTCCGATCGCGCAAAAGACGCGACACGCGGGCGAGCGCTCGCAGATGCTCCTCGCCCGCGGTTTCAGGCGAAAGCAGAAGAAAAAGAAGATCGACCGGCTCCTCGTCGATCGCCGCGAAAGGGATCGCGCGCTCGAGCCGGGCGAAAATGCCGTAAGGCCGGCCGACGCCCGGGACCTTGGCGTGGAGCACGGCAACCCCCATGCGCGCCGCCGCCCTATCCTCTTTTTCGCGTTCGAGCATGCGCGCATAGATCAGCCCTGCCTCGACCCCGCTGTGCGCGGCCGCCCGGCGCGCGAGTTCCTGCAAGGCCTGCTTTTTGCCGCGCACGCGCAAACGCGCGATCACGCTTTCGGCCGCCACCAGATCGGCAATCTCCATCGCCCCGCCCGCCTCTCGTTCACGCCAAAGCAAAGGCCGAGAAGGACCGCATTGGCAAGAGAGAGCTGCCTCTTTTTTTGAGGCTGACGCGCGCGGCCGGCGCAAGGCCCCGACTGCGGCCCATGCCTCTGCAGAAGGGCGGGAAACCCGCGGCGCGCCCGCAACCCTTTTTCCCGATGCCGTAAACGCGTCTCTTTCCTGCCCTTCACTTTTTCTCCGCCTTCCCGTTCGGCCGCAAGGCAAAGGCGCCTTTCAGCCTTCGGCGCGCTCGCCCGCCCCTTGACGCGCGTGGTGCTCGCGCAGGCGCCGCTTCGAACGCCGCAACTGTTTGCCGAGCCGATCGGCGGCCGCATCGAAAGCGGCGGGAAGATCGCTCGCCGAGGCCGCAGCGTTGACCACGATGCGGCGGCCGATGTGGAGGGAAATATCGACCCGGTCGAGATGCGCTTCTTTCGAAAAGACCACATGCGCCTCGATCGCGGTGACGAAATATTTTTCGAGAATGGCGCCGAGACGGTCGGCGACGCGGCTGCGCAAGCCGCCATCGACCTCGACCCCTCGGACGGTGAGGGAGAGTTGCATCGCTGCGTTTCCCCTTTCCGCCGCTTCCGGCCGCTCTTACGGAAAAAAGGTGGGCATGGCGAGGGAGGGGATCAAGCGGCGCTCTGAGGCTCGGGCGGGCGGCGTCGCGCCGAGCCTCTTCGAAGCCCGCGAAAGCGAAAGGGAGACCGATGCGCGCTTCCCTCGCGCCGGCTCGGCCATAAACTTTCCTGTTCTTGCTTCCCCTGTTGTGCGACAAGCCCCAGAGGCGCCGCGGCCTCGGAGGGGAGTTTTGCGACCCCCCCGGTCTTGCTCGCGCGCCGGGCAAGGCCGGGGCGGAAGACGCCCCGGGTCGCGGCCTCAAAGGGTTCAACCGGTTTCGAGCCGGCGGCGGAGATGTTCGCGCAACTGAAAGCCATCGGCGGCAAGACCCGCCTCGCTTATCGCCGCCTTTACCGCCGCTTGCGCATGGATCTCTGGTTTCCGCAGGCGCCCCTTGCGCTCGTCATCGCCGCCGCCGGCGGATCCGCCCTGTTGCCGGCGCTGCGCCGCGCTGCGGTGCGCTATCTGCACTTCGATCTCGGTACGCTGTTGGCGGCCGTTCATCCGTTTTCCGCGCGCGCCGCGCCTTTTAGCCTTTCGGGGGTTCCGGCAACCGCATTCGCCATCGTCGAGTTGCTGATCGCCCTTGGGCTCCTTGCCCGTTCGCGCATCGCCTGGCTTTCGGCGCTCGCGGTCGCGGCGGCGCAGCTTGTGCTTCTGATCCACGCCTCGCCCGGCCTTCCCGCCGCCGCCCCGATCGCCTATAGCCTCCTCCTTCTCGCCGCCCTTGTTGCCGCGCGAAACCGGTTCGACCGCTCCTCTCTCGCGGCGAGCACGCTTTTTGCCGCGGCCTCCGTTCTCATCCTCATGGTTTACGGCGTGCTCGGCGCGCTTTTGCTCGGCGCCGGATTTTCCCCGCCGATCAAAGGCCTTCCGAGCGCCTTTTATTTTACGGTGGTGACGATGTCGACCGTCGGTTACGGCGACATCGTCCCGAAAAGCAACGAGGCGCGATTGTTTGTCGTCTCCCTCGTCGTCCTCGGCCTCACCGTCTTTGCGACTGCGCTTTCGGCGGTGATCGGCCCCATCGTCCAGAACCGGATCAACCGCACACTGGGATACCGGAGAGAAAAGGTGAAACGGGTCAACCATTTCGTCATCACGGGGGCGGCGCGCTGGCGCGCAACACGGCCCGCGAACTGCGCCGCCGCGGCAAACCCGTCGTTGTCATTTGCGAGGAGCGCGGGCTCAATTTCGGCGACGCCGAGGTGATGGTCGGAGACCCGACCGAACTCGAAATCCTGCGCGAAGCGGGAGGGGAGCACGCGCGCGCCGTGCTCGCTCTTTCCGACGACGACTCGGAAAACGCGTTTGTCATTCTCGCCATGCATGAACTGGGCACCGAGGCGCGAAAGGTTGCCGCCGTCAGTTCGCGCAAGAATCTCGAACGGGTGCGGCGCGTTCGCCCGGACATGATCCTCGCCGCCCCCGTCTTTGGCAGCGAGGCGCTCGCCATGGCGTTGACCGAGGAAAAGATCGACGGAGAGTGGCTTTTGAGCCGCTTTCTCGACGTCAAGCCGAGCGAAAGCTGATACCGGGACAGAAACCTAAAGGACGAAGAGCTTTTCCCTGCGGCGCTGGAGAGAAGCGGGTATGCGCATCGCCTCGCGATATTTCGCCACCGTGCGCCGGGCGATGTCGATCCCCTCCCCTTGCAGGAGCTCGACGATCCGTCCGTCCGAAAGCGCTTCCCCGGCAGGCTCGGAATCAATGAGGCTTCTGATGCGGAATCTGACCGCTTCCGCCGAATGCGCCTCTTCGCCTTCGGCGGAAGCGATCGCAGAGGTGAAAAAGTATTTGAGTTCGTAAAGGCCGCGCGGGGTGGCGAGATATTTGTTGGTTGTCACGCGGCTGACCGTGCTCTCGTGAAGGCCGACCGCGTCGGCGATATCGCGCAAAACGAGGGGGCGCAAAGCCTTCACCCCGTGACGGAAAAAGGCGTCCTGCTGGCGGACGATCTCGGCGGCGACCTTGAGGATGGTGAGGGCGCGCTGATGCAGGGACTTGACAAGCCAGTTTGCGGCATGAAGCCGTTCGGCGAGGTATTCTTTTTCGGCGTTGCTGCGCGCGGCTTCGCTCACCCGCGCATAATAGCGCCGGTTGACGAGAACGCGCGGCAGGGTCTGCCCGTTGATCTCGACGACCCACCCCCCGGCGGCGCCCGCGCGCATCAGAAGGTCGGGAACGACCGTCTGCGCCAGCGGCGGGTCGAAGGCGTGACCCGGGCGCGGATCGAGGGACCTGATCTCGGCCACCATCAGAGCGAGATCCTCGGGGTCGACGCGGCAGGCTCGCAACAGGGCGGCGATATTGCGCGAAGCGAGTAGGGGCAGGTTGTCGAGAAGGGCCTGCATCGCCGGATCGAGCCGATTGCGCTCGCAAAGCTGCAAGGCGAGACACTCTTCGAGGCTGCGCGCGAAGACGCCGGGCGGATCGAGTTGCTGAAGGCGCGCCAGCACCGCCGCCACCCGCTCCCTTTCGCAGGCGAGACGCTCGGCGACCTCTTCGATCGCCCCCCGCAAATAGCCGGCTTCGTCGAGAAGATCGAGGAGGTGAAGGGCGATCAGCCGATCCCCCGGATCGGAGAAATCGGCGGCGATCTGTTCGAGAAGATGCTCGCGCAAACTGCGCGGGCGGGTCAGGTTCTGTTCGCGAGATGCAAAATCCTCCGCTTCGAGGCCGCGTTCGCGCGGTCTCTCTGCCGCCCAATCGCCTCCGTGTTCGATCGAGCCGTCCCCTTCCTCGGCCGATCCCGCGCGCCAGTATTCGCTCGCCTCCTCGGGCTCTCTTGCCTCTTCGAAACCGGCGCCCGTCCCGTCGCCTTCTTCCCGGCGCTCGAAGGCGCCTTCAACGCCCTGTTCCAAAAGAGGGTTGCGTTCGATTTCGGCGGCGAGAAACTCCACCAGTTCAAGGTTCGAAAGCTGCAGCATCTTGATCGCCTGCTGCAGTTGCGGCGTCATCACGAGCGCCTGGCTCTGGCGCAAGGCAAGCCTTTGCGAAAAGCCGATCCTACTCATGAGCCGGACGCCCGCCCCTCATAAGCTGAACCTTTCGCCGAGAAAGACCCGCCTCACATCGGCGTCGGCGACGATCTCGCCCGGTTCTCCCTCCATCAACACGCGGCCTTCGTGGAGAATATAGGCCCGATCGACGATTTCGAGGGTGTCGCGCACATTGTGGTCGGTGATGAGAACCCCGATCCCGCGATCCTTCAAATGAGCGATCAGATTGCGTATGTCGCCGAGAGCGATCGGATCGATGCCGGCAAGAGGCTCGTCCAACAGGATGAAATGCGGCCGGGTGGCGAGCGCCCTGGCGATCTCGCAGCGCCGCCTTTCGCCGCCGGAAAGCGCCATTGCCGGGGCGCGCCGCAAATGGGTGATCGAGAATTCCGCCAGAAGCGCGTCGAGCATAGCCTCGCGCGCCTCGATGTCGGGTTCGGCGATTTCGAGGATCGCGCGGATGTTCTGCTCGACGCTGAGGCCGCGGAAGATCGAGGCTTCCTGCGGCAGATAGCCGATGCCGAGGCGGGCGCGGCGATACATCGGCAGCTCTGTAATGTCCTGCCCGTCGAGACTGATCACCCCGGTATCGGCGGCGATGAGGCCGATGATGATGTAGAAGCAGGTGGTTTTTCCCGCCCCGTTCGGACCGAGCAATCCGACCACTTCGCCTTGTTCGAGGGAAAGGCTGACGTCGCGGACGACGGGGCGGCGCTTGAAGCTTTTGCCGAGACCGCGCCCTTCGAGGCCGCGCCCGCCCGCGCTGCGACGATCGGCCAGGAGGTGGGGCCAAGTTTCGCGCGCCGCCTCAGCGGCGAGGGAGACGCGCGGCTTTGCGCCGCTCATCGCGGCTTTGCTCCCGTTTTGGCGACGGGTTCGGGACTCGCTTTCTGGCGCGGTATGACAAGAGCCTCGATCTCGGGCCTCTTCCCCGGTTCCTTGAAGTTCATGATGCGGCTGATGTTGCGTTTGAGGTCGATCACCGCATAACCGCCGCGGATCGTATCCCGGCCGCGGGTTATGGTGACATGGTGAAGCAGGGTGACGAAATCCTTCCTCGCATCGTAAACGGCATAATCGGAGCGCGCGATATCGGTCGGGGTCGACACCAGGACATGGCCCTCGGCGTCGATGCGCGCGATTTTTTCTCCGCCTTCGATCGCGCCCGCGCCCGCTGACTTTGCCGCCCCTTTGGCGCCGGCTTTCTCCTCGCCTTTGCCGGCCTTGACAAAATAGGCGGTGAGCACGTCGGCGCGGATGCGGCGGTCTCTGCGGATTGCGACGGCGTCGCCGCGGGCGACGGCAATCTCTTTGCGCGCGTACCATTCGAGGCTTTTGCGCGCGCTCACCACCTCTTGCGGGGTGGTCATGCGCAGGTTCTTGCCGGTGATGACCGCGATCCCGCGATCGAGATCGTAGACGGCGTGATCGCCGACGACGGTGCGCGTCGGACTTTTGATGACGACATGGCCGTCGGCGTCGATGCGATAGATTTCGGCGTTGCTGCCGGCGATCAGCCCTTCGGCCCCGCCTTTGCCGCCGCCTTTCCCGGCCCCCTGCGGCGGCGGGTTCTGCCCCTCGCCCGGCGCCTTTTTGACGCTCCGGTAATAGGCGGTCAAGGTGTCCGCTTTGAGTTCGCTCTCCCCGCGTTTCGCGACCGCGTGGCCGCGGGCGATATAGACTTGCGCTTTCTGCTGCCACTCGATCCCCGATTGCGCCCTGATCTCGACAGGAGAATTGCTGCCGTTGCCGCCAAGGGAGAGCCCTGCCGCCAGGGCCAAGGGCGCACGCGAGAAAAACGCGCCGACAAGCGCGCCGAAAAGCCGCCCGGCAAAGGCGCCTTTTTCTTTAGCGTTCATCGCCCGGCCTCGCGGCGAGGGGTTTTTGCCGAGGCATCGAGGGAAGAGGATGCCGGGAGGCGCTGTGCGCCCGCAAGGTCGAAACCTTTTCCCGCAACCGGCGCGCTTTCGCCTCGATCCGTTTCCCCGTCTTGCGGAAAGCCCACTCTCTCAGGGCCGTGGTTTCGAGAAGGGCCGCTTTGCGCGCCACCGTTGCCGGCAGGGAAGGCGGGGCGGAGGCGGCCGTTCCCGTTTTGCGGCTCTTGAGAAGGGCGCGCGCCTCTCCGGTAAAGAGGATCGTGTCGCCTTTGTCGATCACTCGGAACCCTTTTGCAATGATCCGTCCCGCGGGCCCCTGCCCTTCGATCGGGTCCTCGCCGCGCGCCGTATCGGCGCCGAGGTTGAGATGGGCGCGGCGAGTCTCGAAACGAGCCCCCTCTCCGCGCACCAGTTGGACGCGGCCGAAAAGATCGAGAAGTCCCGCTCCCGCCTGGTAAACCCCGCTTGCGGCGGTCATCGTAACGCGGGTTCCCGGTCTCAACGCCATCACCGCCCGCGGCGCTTTCAGAGCGAGAAGGTCTTTGTTGTCGGGCAGTTGCCGGGCGACCGTGGCGGTGACCACATAAGGCCGGTTCTGGCGATCGACATTGGCAAAGCGCGCATCGATCATGGTCAGGTGCCTTGCCTGGCGCAAGTCGATCGCGGGAAGGGCGGCGGCGCCGCTTTCGAAAAGGGCGAGAAGGCGCGGCCAGGCCGCGACCAGAAGCACAAGGGCGATGCCGAGGGCGGGAAGCATCCGTTTTAAAAGCGCCACGCGGCGGCTGTAACGGTCGATCGCGGCGTGCCGGCCCGCAGCGCTTCCCGCGCCGTAAAAAAAGAGGGCGCCGCGCTCCGGCCGTTTCTCCAAAGAGGCGCCCATTTCTTCCGCCGCCCTCAAAGGACGCCCGCGCGCAGGCAATCATGCATGTGCAGAAAGCCGATCGGACGGCACTCTTCGTCGACGACGAAAAGCGAGGTGATCGCCGAACGGTTCATCACTCCCAACGCCTCGGCGGCAAGGGCGCCGCGGGCGATGGTCTTGGGCTCGTGATGCATGATCTCTGCCGCCAGGCGAGCGAGAAGCCGATCATTCATGTGACGGCGCAGGTCGCCGTCGGTGATGATTCCGATCAAACGCCCTTTTTCATCCCTCACTCCGACGCAACCGAAGCTTTTGGCGGTCATCACCAGGATCGCTTCCGACATGGGCGCCGAGGGCCCGACGAGCGGAACCTCGAGCGCGCCGTGCATGATGTCGCCGACCCGCAAAAGCGTGCGACCGAGCCTGCCGCCGGGATGGAAAATCCGGAAATCGACGGGGGTGAAGCCTTTGCGTTCGAGAAGCGCGATCGCCAACGCATCTCCGAGGCTCATCATCATCGTCGTCGAGGTCGTCGGCGCCAGCCCCAAAGGGCAGGCTTCGGCAACCTGAGGAAGCAGAAGCACGGCGTCGGCCGCTTCCGCGAGCGTCGAACCCTTTCCCGAGGTGATCGCCACGAGCGGGATCTTGAAACGCCGCGAATAAGCGATGATGTCGGCAAATTCCGGGCTTTCCCCGGAATTGGACAAGGCGAGGAGCGCATCCTCGCCCCCGATCATGCCGAGATCGCCGTGGCTTGCCTCGACCGGGTGGACGAACTGGGCAGGGGTGCCGGTCGAAGCGAGCGTTGCCGCGATCTTGCGCGCGACATGGCCGCTTTTGCCGAGGCCGGTGACGACGACGCGCCCTTTCGCCGCCGCGATAAGGCCAACCACCAAGGCAAAAGCGCGATCGAGGGAAGAGGCGAGGCTTTCGAGCCCTCGGATCTCGTCCCTCAGGACCCGGCGCGCGACCTCGAGGTCGCCCTTTGCGGCTTCGCCCCCTGCCGCCTCTTCCGCTATCGCCCGAACCAAAGCCTCGCTCATCGCCGAAAAACATCCGCAGCCGCCGCGAAAAAGAGCCGAGGAAAGGCCCTTTCCGCCTGTTATGAACCGAGCCGCCCCGGCGCGCAACGCGACCGGCGCCAAACCCTGCCCCTAATGCGCGAATAGATCCTCCTCGGGCCAGCCTTCGAGATCGAGAAGAACGCGGGTAGGGAGAAAATCGAAACAGGCGCGCGCAAGTTCCGCCCGCCCCTCGCGCGCCAGCATCTCGTCGAGACGGCTGCGCAAGGCATGAAGGTGAAGGACGTCGGAAGCGGCGTAGCGAAGCTGTTCTTCGCTGAGAACCGGGTTTCCCCAATCCGAAGTCTGCTGCTGCTTCGACACATCGATGTTGAGGAGGTCTTTGCACAAGTCCCTAAGCCCGTGGCGGTCGCTAAAGGTGCGGGCAAGACGGGAAGCGATCTTGGTGCAATAGACCGGACGCGCCATCACCCCGAGATAACGGTAAAGCATGGCGAGGTCGTAACGCGCGTAATGAAAGAGTTTGACGACCGCGGGATCCGCCAGAAGACGCTTCAACTGCGGCGCCTCGTAAAGGCCCGCCGCGAATTGGACGAGATGCGCCTCTCCATCCCCGCCCGAAAGCTGAACGAGGCACAGCCGGTCGCGATGAGGGTTGAGGCCCATCGCCTCGGTATCGATGGCGACGATCGGCCCCAAGCGAAGGCCGTCCGGAAGATCGCCGCGGTGAAGACGATGGCTCATGCCGCTTTCGGGTTCCAGAGTGGTGCCCAGGAGAAGACTCGAACTTCCACGAGCTGTCGCCCACTAGAACCTGAATCTAGCGCGTCTACCAATTCCGCCACCTGGGCAACGCGACGGGGAGCACATAAAGGGCCGCGCCCGCGATGTCAATCTTTTGCCCCTCGCGGCCGGCGTCGGCTTTGCGCGCCGGGCGCACTCGGTGATAAAAAGGCCGGCGCAAAGATCGGGAAATTCGCGGCCCGCGGGTCGGCGGGAGCGCAAGCGGGGGAAGGGATGGACACTCGCCGTGGGGCGGTGCTCGGCGGATCGGGCTTTATCGGCCGTTATGTGGTGAAGCGCCTGGCCGCGCGCGGCGCGGTCATTGCCGTCGGCTGCCGCAACGCCGAAGAAGCCAAATTTTTGAAGCCGATGGGGGAGGTCGGCCAGATCGCGACCGTCAATGTCGGGATCGGAGAGGAGGCGCGGCTGTCGGCCTTTCTCGCCGGCAATCTCTGGCTCGTCAACGCCGTCGGCATCCTTGCGGAAACCGGCTCGCAGAGTTTCGATCTCGTCCATCGCGCGGGGCCCGAACTGCTTGCGCGCCTCGCGCGGCAGGCGGGCGTCGAGCGTTTCGTCCATCTTTCGGCAATCGGCGCAGACGCGCGTTCGCCTTCCGTTTATGCCCGCAGCAAGGCGGCAGGAGAGGCGGCGGTGCGCGAATTTTTCCCGACCGCGACGATCCTGCGCCCCTCCGTCGTCTTCGGTCCGGAAGACCGGTTTTTCAACCGCTTGGCCGAGACGGCGCTGTTCTCTCCGATCCTGCCTTTGATCGGCGGCGGGCACACGCGGTTTCAGCCGGTCTATGTGGGCGACGTCGCCGAAGCGGTGGTGAGATGCCTCGAGGACGGCGCCACCGAAGGGCGCACTTACGAGCTCGGAGGGCCGCAAATCTACAGTTTCCGCGAAATCGCCGAGCTTGTCCTCTCCGAGATCCGGCGCAAGCGCCTTCTCGTCGAGATCCCTTTCGGCTTCGCCGCCTTCCAGGCAAAGTTCCTCTCCCTCCTTCCGAACCCGCCTTTGACCGAAGACCAGGTCCTGCTTTTAGAGCGCGACAATGTGGTTTCCGCGGGCGCGCTCGGCCTTGCCGATCTCGGCATCAAAGCGAGCGCCGTCGAAGAGATCCTGCCCGCCTATCTCGACCGCTTTCGCCGCGGCGGCTGGTACGAAAGGGGAAAGTGAGCCGGCCGGGGGCGCTTTTTTCGCGCGCGGCAGGGAGCCGGTCGTGAGCAAAAGAAGGATCGGCGTTGTCGGCGCAGAGGCGAATCCTCTCGCGCCCCAAGCCGCCGCTCTTTCTTCCACGGCGGCGCGGCTTTCCGCGGGCTGGCTTTTCTCCGTTGCGCTTTATCGCGACAGAAGGCTCCTTGCGATCCTGCTGATGGGGTTTTCGAGCGGCCTGCCGCTGGTACTGACGGCCGGAACCTTGTCGTTCCGGCTCGCCGAGGCCGGAGTTTCGCTCACCGCGATCGGGCTTTTTGCGCTTGTCGGCCTTTCCTACAGCCTCAAATTCCTGTGGTCTCCTGCGATCGACCGCCTGCCGCTCCCTTTCCTCACCGCCCGCTTTGGCCGGCGCCGCGGCTGGGCGCTCCTGATCCAGCCTCTCCTCGCCTTGGCGATCCTCTCTTTGGGGCTGATCGATCCCGTGTCGGCGCCGGGCTTGACGGCGCTTGCCGCGGTCCTTGTCGCCTTCCTTTCGGCGAGCCAGGACATCGTCATCGACGCCTATCGGATCGAACTTCTCTTGCCCCAGGAACAGGGCGCGGGGGCCGCGGCGACGCAATGGGGGTATCGTTTCGGCATGCTTGCCGCTTCGGCGGGAGCGCTTTACGCCGCCCATTGGGGCGGCTGGCGCTTTTCTTATGCGCTGATGGCGGGATTGATGTCGGTCGGCTTTTTTGCCGTCCTTGCGACGCGCGAGCCTTTCGGGATACGCGGCTTCGAGCCGCTCCAAGTCGGATCCGCCTGGGCGCGTCTCGCCGACTGGCTGCAACGCGCGGTGGCGGCGCCATTCGGCGATTTCCGCAGGCGCCCCGCCGCGCTCGCGATCCTCGCCTTTATTGTCCTTTACAAATATGGCGACGCCCTTGCCGGGACGATGTCGAGCCCCCTTTACGTCGCCATCGGCTTCAGCAAGATCGAGGTCGCCAATATCGGCAAGCTTTACGGGTTTTTCGCAAGCCTTCTGGGGCTCGCTTTGGGCGGCATCCTCGTTTTCCGCCTCGACGTGATGCGCGCTCTTCTCCTTTGCGGCGCGCTCCAAACGCTTTCGAACCTGATGTACGTTCTTCAGTTCGAAGCCGGGCGCAATCTCGGCACGCTGGCGCTGACGATCGGCGTCGAGAACCTCACCGGAGCCATGGGATCGGCGGCTTTCGTCGCCTATCTTTCCGGGCTTTGCCGGCTGCAATTCACGGCGACGCAATATGCCCTTCTCTCTTCGCTCGCCGCCGTCGGGCGCACCATTCTTTCCTCTTCGGGCGGCGCGCTTGCCGCTTCCGTCGGCTGGGCGCCTTTCTTTCTCCTCAGCACCGCCCTTTGCCTTCCCGGCCTCATTCTTCTCCTTTTTCTGATGAGGCTTCCTTACGAGGCGGAGCCGGCCCCCGGGGGCGAGCCCCCGACCGCGACAAAATCGTAAACGCCGACCCCTTGCACCAACAGAAAGCGCGCATCGCTTTGCGAACGGTTCGAGATCAGATGCGCCGTCTTGGCGGGGATGCTGTAGGAACCGCCGACCGGGACAAGGCGGCTGTCTCTGGGCGCCCTCGTTTCGACCGAGAGCGCACCTTCGAGAACGAAATACCAGTCGTTCACCGTATTGTGGAAATGCCAGGGTATGGTCTCGCCCGGCGCGAGAGTGAAAATGCGCGCCTGGACATCGCTTCCGACGGCCACGGGTTCGACCGATTTGACCTTGTAGCCGCGTCTCTCTTGGCTCATTGCTCAGCCCTCCCCTCTTTTTTCAACCATAACACAAAAGCTCGTTTTTGTGGCGGGCGAGCCAAAGGCGCGCCTGCCCGATCGCCCTCGCCGCGGGCGGCGCGGCGCCTTTGTCGAGAAGCCTTTCGACAAGGCGCCAAAAACGCGGGCCGTGGTTCATTTCGGCGAGATGGGCGACTTCATGGGCGAGGAGGTAATCGATGACCCCTTCGGGCGCGAGGATGAGACGCCAACTGAAAGAGAGAGTGCCCTTCTGCGAACAACTGCCCCAGCGGCTTTTGGTGTCGCGCACGCCGACCTTCCGCGGGCGCCGGCCGATCGCCAAGGCCTCGAGAGGCGCGCGGCCGGCGAATTCGCGCCGGGCAAGAGCGACGAGATGATCCTTGAGGCGGCGGGAGAGATGGGCGGGGTCGCCGCGCACGCGGATCTCGCCTCCCTCGATCGCGACGAGAGGGGCCTTCGCGTCGGTTTCGCGGACGATGCGGTGGGGAACGCCCCGTATCGGCACCAAAGCCCCTTCGACAAAGGGCACGCGCTCAGGGAGCGCGGCGAGCCTTCTCTTTATCCATTCCCGTTTGTCGGAAAGGAAAAGAAGGCCTTTAGAGGCCGCAACGCCGAATGGCAGGACCAGTTCGACCGTATGGGCCGGAGCGTCGATGCGCACGCTCATGCGCCGCGCTCTGCGGCTCGCCCGCAATTTGAGAGGAGCCCCGAGAGAAAGCCTCGCCTCGGCTTCGGCAAAAAGGGCGAGGGTTTTCTCCTCGCTTTGCCTTTTCTCTATCCCCTTTCGACCCTCCCCACTGAGAGCCATGCCGATCCCCTTTGCCGCCCCTCTCTCCTTCTCTCATCTAATCGCCGCGATCGATCAGATGAATAAAGGAGCCGGAGACTCCTTCGCGCCGCAACCCCGAAAGGCCGAGAGAGCGCCCTTCCGCGTCTGCGGCCGCGAAAAGCGGCTCTCCCTCTTGCGCAAGGATGCTCGCATAGTGGAACTCATGGCCGCGGAAAAGGCTCCCCGCTTCGCCGCAAGGCCCCGCCCGCAACAGACGCGCCGAGCGGTAGCCGAGAGCCCTTTGGCGTTTTTGAAAGCTCGAGACGAGAGGCAAAAGACCCGCCATCGGGTGAGAGCGTCCTTCCTGATCGACAAGGCTTTCCCCGAGCACCATATAGCCGCCGCACTCGCCGTAGATGGGCTTCCCTAAACCGGCCGCGCGCCGCAAGGCCGAAAGAAAAGCGTGCGAACCGGCAATCCGCCCGGCGTAAAGCTCGGGGTAGCCGCCCGGAAGAACGATCGCTTCCGCCTCGCGTTCGGGCGCCTCTCCAGCGAGCGGCGAAAAGAAGGAGAGCGAGGCGCCTTCCGCTTTCCAGCCTTCGAGCTGGGAGGAATAGAGAAAGGAAAAGGCCGCGTCGCGCGCGACCGCAATGCGCCCGCCAAAAGCCGGCAAAGCCGCCCCTCTCGCGGCGGAAAAGCCCGAGGAACGGGCGGCGGAAAGAAGGCGGTCGATATCGAGGCAAAGCGCGACCCTTTGCGCGGCGCGCTCGATGAGCGCCTCGATGCCGGCGATTTCGCCCGCGGGAACGAGCCCCAGATGGCGCGAAGGGATGGCGAAATCCGGCTTTTCGGGAAGGGCGCCGAAGAGGGCGAGTTGCGGCAGATGCCGGGCCATCGCTTGGGCGAGAAGCCGGCCGTGGCGGGCGCTGCGGACGCGATTGAAAACGACGCCCAAAAGGGGAAGAGCGGGATCGTGCGAGGCAAACCCGCGCACAAGCGCGGCGGCCGAGGCGCCCATCCCGCGCGCATCGACGAGGAGGACGATCGGCCAGCCGAGAAGGCGCGAAAGCGCGGCAGTCGAACCGGCCTCGCCTTCGGGCCCGGCGCCGTCGAAAAGCCCCATCGCCCCTTCGCAAAGGACGATCTCGTTCGCCTCTTCGAGAGCGCCGGCGAGACCCGTCAGTGTCGATTCGCGCATCGCCCAGGGATCGAGGTTGACCGAGGGCGCGCCGAGAGCGGCGGCGTGAAAGCCGGGATCGATAAAATCGGGTCCGGCTTTTGCCGCCCCCACCCGAAGTCCGAGACGGCGAAAGGCGCGCAAAAGAGCCAGGGTCAGAAGAGTCTTGCCGCTTCCCGAAGAAGGGGCGGCGAGGATGAGGCCTCGGCCGTTCACGGCGGCGTCCCTGCTGGCGCCGTAAGCCAGTCGAGCGCCGCGCGGAAACGCACGACCTCGCCGATCACCGTCACCGCGGGCGGGTCGATCCCGGCGGCCACACGGCCGAGTTCGCCGAGCGTCGAGACCACGACCCTTTGCTGCGGCGTCGTCGCCTTGCTGACGATCGCCGCAGGCTCCTGCGGCGAACGCCCGCCCGCGATAAGACGCGCCGCGATCCTCTCGAGATGCTTCAACGCCATATAAAGAACGAGAACCGGCGCGCCCCGCGCGATCGCCTGCCAATCGAGCCTGTCCGGCACCTCGCCGCTGCTGTTGTGACCGGAAAGAAAGGTCACCGCCGAATTGGTGTCGCGATGGGTGAGAGGAATGCCGGCATAGGAAAGCCCGCCGATCCCGGCCGTGATCCCGGGAACGATGCGAAACGGCACCCCGGCCGCAGCGAGAGCCAAAGCCTCTTCGCCGCCGCGCCCGAAAACGCAGGGGTCGCCCCCTTTGAGGCGCAGAACCCGGCGCCCTTCGCGGGCAAGGGAAACGAGCCGGGCCGAGATGTCGGGCTGGTTTGCCGACGGCCGCCCGCCGCGCTTTCCGGCGTAATCCAAGAAAGCCCCCGGCCGCGCGAGAGCGAGGATGCGGGCGTCGACCAGGGCGTCGAAGACGATGCTGTCGGCCTCTTCAAGCGCACACAGGGCAAGAGCCGAAAGAAGGCCCGGGTCTCCGGGCCCCGCCCCCACAAGCCACACGCTCCCGCGAGCGAACTCGGGAAGCCCGAGACGGGCCTTGTCGATCATCGGCGCGCACTCTTTCGAACGCAGGAGTTTGCAAAGCCCGGAACCGGCCAAAGGCGGTCAGGGTCCGCAACGCCTTCGCCTTCAAGACTTACACGAAACGCCGCCGGCTTCCCAAATCAATCCGCTGCGGTGCTGCCGCACTGCCCGGCAGCGCCGATGCCCGTTGCGCGGGCCTTCAGCTCAAGGATGGTACGTATAGCTGTAATAGCGCGGCCCGCCTCTTGTCGGCATCGGGGAGGAAGAGCGGCCTTCGCCATAAATGGGGGTGGCTTCGGCTGCAAAACGCGATTGCGCCGCCCTCGCCGCCTCGGGCGTGCGCGGCAGATTCCCGCAATTGCGGTCGAGGATTGCCGAGACTTCGACCCGTCCGAGGAACTCGTTCGGAACGAAGGTTTCGCCCGGTTTCAAAAACAGACGACCGTTTGCCGTCCTGATCGTCATCGGCCGCAGGATGCTCCAGGCTCCCCAGCCGCTGCGGTGGGCAGCCCCGCAAGCGATCGGACCATTCGGAAGGCTGTTGACGGGTTGCGCTTTGGCGCGGCCGGCAAGGCCCGCCGCCACAAAGACGAGAAGGGCGAAAGCCGCGAGGCTCGCGCCGCGCCCGCATTTTGTCACGCACTTCATCGGATCTCCTTCGGAGCCTTAAACGCGATCGCGCTTGCGGCCCAGTTTCGCCGTTGTTGCGCAAAGGCAACGCGCCCCGCCCCGGCTCGGTTCCCCGGCGCCGCTTTGCGGCTCTCTAAGGGGCGCTTTTTCTCAGGCGGCGGCGCGGATCGCCGCCTTCTTCACCTTCTCGCCGACAAAAGGCTCGAATTCGCTGAAATTTTCCTCGAAACGGCGCGACAGCTCGCGCGCCGTCGCGTCATAAGCCCTTTTGTCCGACCAGCTCGCGCGCGGATCGAGAACCTCGCTCGGGACTTCGGGGCAGCCTTCCGGCACAAGGAGTCCGAAATGCCGCTCCTTGCGCAAAGGCGCGGCGAGAAGCCGCCCGTCGAGGGCGGCGCGCAAAAGGGCCCTCGTATAGGCGATCGACATGCGCGCGCCGACGCCGTAAGAGCCGACC
>JAJYIC010000016.1:16174-16660 GCA_021790295.1 Pseudomonadota bacterium
GACCAGCCGGTGTTGATAAGCCAGCACTGCGAACCGTGGCGGCCGATGCGCTCGCCGAGAAGTTCGGCATAAACCGAAGGGTGCCGCGGCATGAAAGGTGCGCCGAAGCAGGTCGAAAACGTCGCCTCGGGAGCGCTGCCGAGGCCCTTTTCGGTGCCCGCGACGCGCGCCGTATAACCGGAAAGGAAATGGTACATCGCCTGTTCGGCGCTGAGCCTCGAGATCGGCGGCATGACCCCGAAAGCGTCCGCCGTCAGCATCACCACATTTAGAGGGTGAGGGGCAAGCCCTCCCGGATCGGCGTTCGGCATGAACTCGATCGGGTAGCAGGCGCGGGTGTTTTCGGTGAGGCTCCTGTCTTCGACATCCGGCGCGCGCGAAAGAGGATCGAGAACGACATTTTCGAGCACCGTGCCGAAACGGTGGATCGCCGCGTAGATTTCCGGCTCCGCCCGCGGCGAAAGATCGATGACCTTGGCGTAGCAG
>JAJYIC010000324.1 GCA_021790295.1 Pseudomonadota bacterium
GGTGCGGCAAGAGCGCACCGCGCCGGCGGCAACGCCGGCGGCAGGGAAAACCCCACCGGGAGCAAGACCAAATAGGGGCGGCAGGCGGCGCGGCTTTGACGGCCGCGCGCGCCGGGCGTGCCTTCGCGCCGCCGCCCGGGTCGGTCGCTTGAGGCGTCCGGAAACGGGCGTCCTAGAGGAATGGCCGTCGCCGTCCGGTTGCGGGCGGCACAGAACCCGGCTTACAGACCGTCTGGCGCTTTTGGCCGCGAAGGCCGGCGATTCATGAACAAATAGAGAACCAATCCGCGATTTCCTTTCGCAGACCCATCGATCGACTGAACGTCTATCGCAAAATCTCTGATTTTTATTTAAATGGGCTCTTGACCCCGGAGGTTTCCCATGCTATCCCATAATTTCCCAGGACGGGCGTTGCCGATGGGGGGAGTCTCGGCGGCGCTGCCGGGCGCCCCTTGCCGGCGGTCCCTGGGCTGAGCGTTGGGGGAAAAAGTGGCGCTGTTCCTGTCCACTTTCGTGAACAAGGTCGACCGCAAGGGGCGAGTTTCAGTGCCGGCGACCTTTCGCGCCGCTCTCGCGGCCCAGCGCTTTCCCGGCATCGTCGCCTTTCCATCGTTCAAGTTTCCCGCTCTCGACTGTTGCGGCATCGAACGGATGGAAGAGATCAACCGCCGTCTCGAACGCCTCGACCAGTTTTCCGAGGAATACGAAAACCTCACCCCCCTTTTCCACGACGCCCAAGCGCTTCCTTTCGATGGCGAAGGGCGGATTCTCCTGCCGCCGAAATTTATCCAGCACACGGCCATCGCCATCGAAGGGCAGGCGGCCTTTGTCGGCCAGGGCGGCATGTTTCAGATCTGGGAACCCGAACGCTTTGCCCGACACCAGGCGAGTTTGCGCGAGCGCGCGCTGCGCCAGGGTCCAAAGCTGCCTGCGGCGCCCGCGCCTGAAGGCGGGCGATGACCCCGTCCCCTTCCCGGCAAGGCCCGGCGGCGGGGCCTGACGCGCCAAGCCGCCATCATATCCCCGTTCTTCTCGAGGCCGTCCTCGGCGCCTTGGCGCCGCGCGACGGCGCCTTTTATATCGACGGCACCTTTGGCGAGGGTGGCCTCAGCGAGGCCTTGCTCGAAAGCGCGGCCTGCCGCGTTTTCGCCATCGATCGCGATCCCGATGCCATCGCCAAGGGAGAGGCCCTCGCGCGGCGCTACCCCGGGCGGCTCGAACTCGTCAAAGGCCGTTTCGGGGCGATGAAAGAGCTGATCGCGCCCCTTTCTCCGCCGCCGATCGCCGGCGTCGCGCTCGATCTCGGCCTTTCCTCGGCGCAGCTCGACACCCCAGAGAGAGGCTTTTCCTTTCGCTTCGACGCTCCTTTGGACATGCGGATGAGCGGCGAAGGGGAAACCGCTGCGGATTTTCTTGCCTCCCTTTCCGAAAGCGAGTTGGCCCGCATCCTTGCGCTTTATGGCGAAGAGCGTTACGCGCGCAGGGTGGCGCGCGCGATCGCCGCCGAACGGAAAAAGCACGCGATCCTGCGCACGAGCGAACTCGCCGCCCTCGTGCGCGCCGCGGTGCCGACGAGAGAGAGAAGCCAAGACCCCGCGACGCGCAGCTTTCAGGCGCTGCGCATCGCCGTCAACGACGAGCTTTGCGAACTCGAACGGGGCCTCGAAGCGGCCGAGGAACTTTTGATGCCGGGAGGAAGGCTCGTCGTCCTCTCTTTCCATTCGCTCGAAGACCGCCGCGTCAAGAGCTTCCTTGCCCGGCGCAGCGCTTCCTCTCCCGGCCGCTCGCGTCACCTGCCGGCGCCAAAAGAGAGGCGGGCGCCGAGCTTTGCCCTCCTTTCGCGCCGCGCCATCACTCCCGATGCCGCCGAAGTGGCGCGCAATCCGCGCGCCCGTTCGGCGCGGCTGCGCACCGCGCACCGCACCGAGGCGCCGGCCTGGCCCGCGTGTCGCGACGGCAAACGGTAAAGGAAGGGGGGCGGGAAATGCGTCTCAGTGCGATCTTTTCTCTTCTCCTCGTGGTCGCCACGGGCTTTGCCACCTTTTCCGTCAAATACGAGGTCGAAGGGCTTCGCACCCGTCTCGCGCGGCTCAAAAGCGATCTCGCCACCGATCGCAGCCAATTGAGGGTTCTGCGGGCGGAGTGGAATTATTTGAACCGTCCCGACACTCTGGCGGCTCTCAACGAGCGCTATCTCTCGCTGGTGCCGTTGACGGCAAAGCAGCAGGGCGGCGCCATCGACGATATCCCGATGCGCGCAGCCGACCCTGCGGTCGCTGCGGCGAGCCCGGCAAAAGCCGCGCCTGCGCCCGCCCCCGCTTTGGCGCGCACCGGGCCCCCCGCGGCCGCAAAGGCGCCCGCAGTCCTAAAGCTGGCCTCGAGAGGCGGACCGAACGCGCACCCCAAAACCATCGGCGAACTGATCGCCCTCCTGTCGGCGCCGCGTTGATGGTCGCGCTTTCGCGCTTTGACGACAAACCCTGTCAGCCACGGCATTTCAAACCGCCCCCCTGCGCGCCGGTGATTGCCGGCACCGCGGCCGAAGAGGCGATCGAAACCGGCCGTACCCGGGTTCTTGTCAGCGCGGCGCTTTTTCTTCTTCTTTTCGCTGTGGTTGCGGGCCGCCTCGTCGATGTCATGATCTTTGCCGGCGGTCTCGATGTGCACCGGACCGACCTTTCCGCGCCCTCTCCCGTGATCCGCGCCGATATCGTCGATCGCCGCGGCGAACTTTTGGCGACCAACCTCAAAGGCGTCGCCCTTTACGCCGACCCCGAGGAAATCTTCGATCCCGGCAAAGTCGCGCGCGATCTGGCCTCGGCCCTCCCCACCCACAGCGCCGATGGCCTTTACAAAAAGCTCACCGCGAAAAAGGCGTTCATCTGGGTGAGCCGCTTCCTCTCGCCGCGCGAAGAGGCGAAGGTCAACGCGCTCGGCATACCCGGCCTCAATTTTCTCCCCGCCGAGCGCCGCTTTTATCCTTATGGCCCGCTTTTCGCCCATGCCGTCGGTTACGCCAATATCGACGACAAAGGGCTGGCCGGAGTGGAACGCGGTCTCAACCGCTCTCTTCTAGAGCGCCGCGAGCCTCTTCGGCTCTCCCTCGATGTCCGCCTTCAGTACATCCTCCATCACCAGTTGCGCCGGATGCTCGATGATTTCACGGCAAAGGCCGCCGCCGGCCTCATCATGAACGTGAATACGGGAGAGATTCTGGCCCTGGTCTCGCTCCCCGATTTCGATCCCAACCGCGTCGACGCCGCCGACCGCGAGTTTCCCGACGCGAGCCTCAAAGATCGCCTGTTCGACCGCGCAACCCTTGGCAGCTATGAGGTCGGTT
>JAJYIC010000325.1 GCA_021790295.1 Pseudomonadota bacterium
AAAGGAACGCCCGGCGGGCGCTTTATGGCGATCCTGCGGGAGGTGGCGGCCTGGCGCGAAAGGGCGGCGCAAGAGCGCAACCTGCCGCGCGGGCGCATCCTGCGCGAGGAGGCCGTTCTCGAACTCGCTTCTCTGGCGCCGAGGACGGCGGCCGAGATGGCGCGCATGCGCGCTTTCGGCCGGTCGCAGGCCGCGGGAAAGCTCGCCCCGGAAATCCTCGAAGCGGTGGCGCGCGGGCTCGAAGCGGCCGAGAGGCCGCTTTCCGCACCGGTTCTTGAGGCCCCCACCGCGCGCGGGCAACGGCGGGGATCGAGGGCGAAAGGGGCCGAGGCGCTCTCGCGCCAGCCCGAACCGGCGCGCGAGCGCGGCCCCCTCGTCGAGCTTTTACGGGTGCTTTTGCACGAACGCTGCGAGGAGGCGGGAGTGGCGCAAAAACTGGTCGCCTCGGCCGGCGATCTCGAAGCCATAGCCACGGACGACCACGCCCCGGTGCCGGCGCTTTCGGGCTGGCGCTACGAGATTTTCGGCAAGGATGCTCTGGCCTTGAAGCACGGCCGCCTCGGCCTTACGGCCGAAGGGAAAAAGATACGCCTTCTCCCTCTGCCGTGCGGCGGCGGAGAGGGAAGCTGACGCGGCCGAAAAGGGCGCGCGCCCTGCCGCCGCGCAGAGGCGGGAAGGCCCTTTACGCCATCGCTCGTTTGAGGTTGGCGTCGATCCTGTCGAGAAACTGGTTTGTCGTCAGGAAGGGGTGATCGGCCCTGACGAGGATCGCGAGATCGCGGGTCATCTCCCCCCCTTCGACCGTGGCGATGCAGACCTTCTCCAAGGTCTCGGCGAATCTGACGACGAGCGGCGTCTCGTCGAAACGGCCGCGATAGGAAAGCGCGCGCGTCCAGGCGAAGATCGAGGCGATCGGGTTGGTCGAGGTCTCCTTCCCTTGCTGGTGGAGGCGGTAATGGCGGGTGACGGTTCCGTGCGCCGCCTCGGCTTCGACGGTCTTGCCGTCGGGCGTCAAGAGGACGGAGGTCATGAGGCCGAGAGAACCGAAACCTTGCGCCAAAGTGTCCGACTGCACGTCTCCGTCGTAATTCTTGCAGGCCCAGATGAACCCCCCGTCCCATTTGAGAGCGAGAGCCACCATGTCGTCGATAAGCCGGTGCTCGTAACTGAGGTTCTTTTCCTTGAACGCCGAGGCAAACTCGTTTTCGAACACTTCGGCAAAAAGATCCTTGAAGCGCCCGTCGTAGACTTTGAGGATCGTGTTCTTGGTCGAAAGGTAAAGCGGCCAGCCGCGTTGCAGAGCGTAGTTGAAACAGGACCGGGCAAAGCCGCGGATCGATTCGTCGAGGTTGAACATGCCGAGAGCGACCCCGCTCCCCGGGAAATCGTAAACCTCCCGGCTTATGGGCTCACCGCCTTCGGCCGGGGTAAAGGTGAGGGTGAGCTTGCCAGGGCCCGGAACCAGAAGATCGGTTGCGGCATATTGATCGGCAAAAGCGTGGCGGCCGATGACGATCGGTTTTGTCCAGCCGGGGACGAGGCGCGGCACGTTGCGGCAGACGATAGGCTCGCGAAAGATCGTTCCGCCGATGATGTTGCGCAGGGTTCCGTTCGGCGATTTCCACATCTGTTTGAGGCCGAATTCTTTGACCCTTGCCGCATCGGGAGTGATGGTCGCGCATTTGACCCCAACTCCATAATGCTTGATCGCCTCGGCTGCCTCGATGGTGATGCGATCCGACGTGGCGTCGCGGTTTTCTATGCCGAGATCATAATATTTGAGATCGATGTCGAGATAGGGCAGGATCAGTTTTTCTTTGATGAAGCTCCACATGATTCGCGTCATCTCGTCGCCGTCGAGTTCGACGACGGGCCTTGCCACTTTGATCTTTGCCATCGTTAGAGTCCTTTTTTGCGGCCGGAGAGCCCCTGCGCCCCTAGTGTCCCGATTCTGAAATTCGCATGATCCCGCTATCGGCATCGAGGCGAATTCCAGAATCGAAAGGACACTAGCAAACCATTGACATCTTGCGTCGTTTTGGTTTCGAAGTTCGCCTGGAGCCGGTGATCTTGCGAACGTCACAACCACGACACCAGAAAGCGGCGGGAAGATAACGGCGGCCTGCGGGCGAGGCAAGAAAAGGGAGGACGACCCTGCCTCTCAAAAACGCTGCGAAAGCGATTTGCGGCGGAATCGCCCGGACCGTGCCAAAGCTTCCATCAAAGAAGGGACGCTCTCCACCCTTTCGATGAGGGAGAGGATGTCGGGGGAGGCGAAACCGCTTTCGACGAGAGTGTCGAGAAGGGTGAAGAGAGGCGCCCAGTAGCGGGCGAGGTCGAGGACGAAGATCGGCTTCTCATGAAGGCCGAGTTTCTTCCAGCTTAAAATCTCGAAAAACTCGTCGAGGGTTCCGATCCCTCCGGGGAGGATGGCAAAGGCGTCGGCATTTTCGGCCATCAGCCTTTTGCGTTCGTGCATGCTGTCGACGACGATGAGCCGGGTGAGCCCGTTGTGGGCGAGCTCTTTCTTGCGCAAATGCTCGGGGATGATCCCGGTCACTTTGCCCCCGGAAGCGAGCGCGGCATCGGCGAGGATCCCCATCAAACCGACATGGCCGCCGCCGAAAACGACGCCGATGCGCGCCGCCGCAAGGCGGCTTCCGAGTTCCCGCGCCGCCTCGCGATAAAGCGGGGCGACGGCGCGCGAAGAGCCGCAATAGACGCATAACCGGGCGATCCCCGTCATCGAAACCTCTCGTCCGCGCCGCGCCGCGCTTTAAGAAAAACCTCTCTCACCGGATCGGGCGACGGCGCTTTCACCGGGGAATCATGATTCGACCGCAAGCAAAGGCGGTTCTCTGCCGCGGGCGTGGAGATAGGATTGCCAGAAAAGACAGGCGGCGACCGAGCGCCAGGGGCGCCACGCTTCGCCGAGAGGGCGCAAACGGCGCTCGTCCGGGCGCGCGGGAAGACCGAGACATTCGGCAGCCGCAATCTGCAAGCCGAGGTCGCCCGCGGGCCAGACGTCGGCGCGGCCCAAAGCGAAAAGAAGATAGATCTCGGCGCTCCACAGACCAATGCCGCGAAGGGAAAGGAGGCTTTTCAGCGCCTCCTCGTCGCCCAAGGCTTCGAGACCGGCAAAATCGAAAGCGCCCTTAGAAATGAGCACGGCAAGACTGCGCGCATAACCCATCTTCTGGCGGGTGAAGCCGCAGGAGCGCAAGGCCTCCTCGTCGAGTTCGAGAAAGTTTTCGGGCGAGAGAGGGCGGCACATCCGCAACAGCCGGGCAACCATCGCCGCCGCCGCGTCGATCGAGACCTGCTGCCCGAG
>JAJYIC010000326.1 GCA_021790295.1 Pseudomonadota bacterium
CGGTGTTGTAGGCTTCGACGCTATAGGGGGCGAGAGGGCCTTCGCTCATGTCTCTCTGGTACCGGGCCGGGAAATGCGAGCCGAGACTTGCACCGCGCTCGCCCCTCCGCAACACTTTCCTTTGCGCAGTTTCCCTTCCCTGCGGCCTTCCCCGGCCGCCAGTCCGCCCTAAAGATCGAGGTCGCCATGTCGAGCACGCTTCCGCAATACGCCCTTTACGCGCTCCGCTATGCTTCGCGGCAGGCGAGGCGCCGCGACCATTTCATCGGCGGCGATCCGCATGATGCGCCGATGCCGATGGATTATTTCGTCTGGGCGGCGATCGGGCCGGAACGCTCTTTCGTCATCGATACGGGATTTACGGAAAAGGTCGCAAACGCCCGCGGGCGCGACTTTCTGCGCTGCCCGGTCGAATCCCTTGCTCTTCTCGGCCTCGATGGAAACAAGGTCACAGATGTGATCTTGACGCATCTTCATTATGATCATGTCGGCAATTTCCACAAATTTCCGCAAGCCGAGTTCCATTTGCAGGAATGCGAACTTCATTACGCGACGGGCCGCTACATGCGTTACCCGTTTCTTGCCCGTTCTTTCGAGGTCGAGGACATCCTCGGCCTTGTCCGTTTGAATTTCGCGCAAAGGCTGCGCCTTTATGAGGGCGCGGTCGAACTGGCGCCCGGGATCACTCTCCACCCCGTCGGCGGCCACACCCCCGGCATGCAGTTCGTGCGCGTCCATACCGCCCGCGGTTGGGTCGTGCTTGCGTCCGACGCCACCCATTTTTACGAAAACATGGAAACAGGCCGGCCTTTTGTCTCGGCCTTCGAAATCGGCAAGATGCTCGAAGCCTATGACTCCTTGCGCGCGCTCGCGCCTTCCCCAGGCCATATCGTTCCCGGCCACGATCCCCTGGTTTTGCGCCGCTACCCGCCGCCCCGTCCCGAACTCGAAGGGATTGCCGTTCGCCTCGATGTGGCGGCGAAAGAATAGGGGATCAGGGAAGGGCCTCCAAAACCGCATTGAAAAGCGCGACCCGGCCCTCTTCGAGATTGCGCACCGAGTTCCGGGCCATCTCTTGCCAGTCGTCGCCAAGGATCAGATGCGTGCCGAGAGCGGGCGGGGTTGCGGGAGAGCGCGCCGGGGCGCCGGGCGACCCCGTCTTTTGCGGCGAACGCGCGCGCGCCGAAGCGAGCGTCGCCGCGCTCGTATCCTGCCACAGGACGATGCCGAACCGCGCGGCTTCGAGTTTGTTGCGCGTCTCCTCGGGGGTCAAAAGAAAGCTGATCGCGGGTTCGCGCGCCCAGGCCACCGGATAATGCGGCTCTCCTCCGGGCCCCAAGGCGATCTCCTGCAAAGCAAGCTTTCCGCCGGCGCGCAAAACCCGTCGCATCTCGCGGTAAAGGCGGTCGCGTTCGGCGATGTTCATCGCCGAATTCTGCGACCAGACGATGTCGAAACTTGCTTCGGCAAAGGGCAGGTCGAGGGCGTCGGCCTGGCGGAAATCGACAAGTTCTTGGAGCCCCGTGAGACCAGTGAGGGTTTCTGCGACGCGGCAAAACTCGCCGCAAAGATCGACGCCGGTGACCCGGCAGCCGTAAGCGGAAGCAAGAAAGCGCGCCGGCCCGCCTATCCCCGAGCCGACATCGAGCACCCTTTCCTTGCCGCAGGGCGCAAGGAGCTTTGCCAGGCGAATCGTCGCCGGGCGCTGGCCGCCATGGAACTCGTCGACAGCGGCGAGGTCGTCGGGCGAAAGAGCCCGAGCGTCCTTTCCCGCCGCGTCGAGCGCGGCAAGGATGCGCTCCAAAAGCCCGCCTTTGCTGTAATGCTCTTCGACCGCGTTGATCGTCATGTCCTCTCGTCCTTGCCGGCGGGTTCAGAGTCGTCGGGCCGGGCTTCGCGGCCGGGTTCGGCAAGCGAGAGCCAAGCCGGGACAGGCACGCCCGTCCTTTCCCCCTCGACCGCAGGGCGGGTTTGTAGCAGCATTCGCGGATGATTGCGTGGCCGAGCTTGCGGCGCGACACAAAGGTCAACGCGCTGATCGGCGCCGGCCATTTCCTGTCGCATTTTTACGCTCTTTGCCTTCCGCCCGTGTTTCTCGCCTGGCAGAAGAGCTTTGGCGTTCCTTTTGCCGAGCTTGGCCTTTCGGTTGCGGTGATGGCGAGCGCCACCGCGATGGCGCAAACCCCGGTCGGTTTTCTCGTCGATCGCTTCGGCGCCCGCCCTTTTCTCATAGGAGGGGCGTTGTTGATGGCGCTTTCGGTGGCCTCGATGGCGTTTGCCGAAAGCTATTGGCAAATCGTCCTTTTGGCTCTTCTCTCGGGGCTCGGCAATTCGGTCTTTCACCCTGCCGATTACGCGATCCTTTCCGGCTCCGTCGAACGCGAGCGTCTCGGACGTTCGTTCGCCCTCCATACCTTCAACGGCTATATCGGCTTTGCCGCTGCGCCGCCGGTAACGGCGGGACTTCTCCTCCTTGTCGGCTGGCGCGAAACCCTCTTCGCTCTCGGCCTTCTGGGCGTACCGGCCGCTTTCCTTCTGTTGTGGCAAAGCCGCATCCTCAAGGAGGAAACTCGCACCAAAACGCATCAGCGCGCCCGAAGCGCCACATTCCTTTTGACCCGGCCGATGCTGCTTTTCTGCGGGTTTTACATGGTCTCCTCGATGGCCAACGCCGGCATTCAATCCTGGCTGATTACGGTCTTGCACCAGTCGCAAAAGATGACGCTGGGAAGCGCGTCTTCGGCCTTGACCTTTTTTCTTTTCGGCTCGATGGGCGGGATTCTCCTTGGCGGCTGGCTTGCCGACCGCAGCAATCGCCATCTCTTCCACGTCGTCCTTCTTTCGATCCTCACCGCCCTGCTCACCCTTTTCGTCGGCGTGATCCCGCTTTTTGATCTCGCGATTTTCGCGCTTCTCTTTCTCGCCGGTGTTCTCATCGGCATCACCCGCACTCCCCGCGACGTGATGGTCAAAGACGCCGCCCCTGCGGGCGAGATCGGCAAAGCCTTCGGCTTTGTCAGCGCCGGGCTTTCTCTCGGCAGCGCCATCGCGCCGGTCCCTTACGGTCTCTTGATCGATGCCGGGCGGCCGCGTCTCGTCCTCGTCGCGGTCGCGGGGCTTCTCGTTTTGAGCGTCTTTTTCGCTGCCGCAGCCCGTCTCGGCAAAGGACGGCGCGCCGCGCCCGCCGCGGCGGAATAGGCGCCTTCCCGGAAAGGCGAGGGCCGAAGCCGGCTGCGGATTGCCCCGCGTTGCCGCAAGAGGCAGGATCGGCGAAGATGAGAGGGCAGCCGCAAACGGAGGAAGAGGATGCGCAGAATCG
>JAJYIC010000017.1 GCA_021790295.1 Pseudomonadota bacterium
TCATCGCCACCCCGCGCACCGATGGCCTTTCCCCGAGCCAGCGGCTGCGTCCGGCCTTGCCGATGACGATGTTCTGTTGATCGGGGTTGGAAACGGCGCCGATCGTCGCCCGGCATTCGGCGCGCACCAAACGCAATTCGCCCGAAGAGAGGCGCAAAAGGGCGTACCCCTGGTCGCGGCCGACGAGCTGCACATAGGTTCCGGCGGCGCGGGCGATCTGACCGCCTTTGCCCGGCTTCATCTCGACATTGTGGATGATCGTGCCAAGCGGCATGTTGCGCATCGGCATCGCGTTTCCGGGCTTGACGTCGACCCTTTCGCCGGAAAGGACGCTGTCCCCGACCTTCAATCTTTGCGGCGCGAGGATATAGGAGAGTTCGCCGTCCTCATAACGGATGAGGGCGATAAAGGCGGTGCGGTTGGGATCGTATTCGAGCCGTTCGACCCGCGCCGGGATATCGCTTTTCGCGCGCTTGAAATCGATGATCCGATACCGCCTTTTGTGGCCGCCTCCGCGCCGGCGCGCGGTCACCCGACCGGTGTTGTTGCGCCCGCCTTTCGAGCGCAACCCTGCGGTCAAGGATTTGACCGGTTTTCCCTTGTAAAGCTCGCTGCGGTCGACGAGGACGAGCTGGCGTTGGGAAGGGGTCCTCGGGTTGAAATTCTTGAGCGGCATCTGGCGCCCTCCTCAGATCCCGGTCGTCACGTCGATGCGCGAAGCCTCGGCGAGGGTGACGATCGCTTTTTTGTAGTCCGAGCGGCGGCCGATCCGGCCGCGCACGCGCTTCCTTTTGCCCATCACCCGAAGCGTGTTGACCCGTCTCACTTTGACATTGAAAAGCGCCTCGACCGCGGCCTTGATCTCGGGCTTTGTCGCGTTGAGCGCGACACGGAAGGTGACCTGGTTGTTGCCCGAAGCATTTGTCGCTTTTTCGGTGATCACCGGCAGGCGCAGGATCTCGAACATCTCCTGCCGCGTAAGCGCGATCTTGGCGCGAGGGATGACGCGGAAGCGGCTCATTTCAACCGCGCCTCGAGAGTGCGCGCCGCCACTTGTGTCAGAACCAGAAAGTCGCGGCGCAGAATGTCGTAAACATTGGCTCCTTTTTGCGGCAGGACATCGACGCCCGGAAGGTTTCTCGCGGCGCGGGCAAGATTGGCGTCGATCTGGGGCTCGTCGAGGATGAGGACCGAATTCCAGCCGAGCGCTTCGAGGCGTGCTCCGAGCGCTCGCGTTTTCGCCTCTTCGATCCCCGCGCTGTCGATGACGATGAGCTTGCCTTCGCTCTGTTTTGCCGAAAGAGCGGTTTTGAGGCGTAGGCGCCGCGGCTTTTTCGGAACAGCGAAAGCATGGCTGCGCACGAGAGGGCCAAAGATCGTCGCCCCGCCGCGAAACTGCGGAGAGCGCAGGCTTCCCTGGCGGGCGCGTCCCGTGCCTTTCTGCCGGTAAGGCTTTTTGGTAGTGCCTTTGATCTCGCCGATCCCTTTGGTTTTGTGGGTTCCGGCGCGGCGCTTTGCCAGCTGCCAGTTGACGACGCGGGCGAGGATGTCGCCGCGCACCGGCAGCCCGAACACCGCGTCGTCGAGTTCGATCTCGCCGAGTTCCTCGTTGTCGAGGTTTCTGAGAGCAAGTTTCATGGCGCCGCCTCGCCCTCGCCGCCCTCGTCGCCGCCCACTTCGCCCGGAACCGGCTCGCCTTTGAGGGCGGCGGGGTAGGGGACGCCTTCGGGCAGCTTCTTTTTGGCGGCATCCTTGAGCAGGACAATCGCGCCTTCGCTTCCCGGCACCGCCCCTTTGAGGAAGATGAGCCCGCGCAGCGCGTCGGTGGCGACCACGAGAAGGCTTTGCACGGTCACCCTTTCGGCCCCCAAATGCCCGGCCATCTTCTTGTTCTTGAAAGTTTTCCCTGGAGACTGGCGCTGTCCGGTCGAGCCCAGGCTGCGATGCGAAATCGACACCCCGTGGCTGGCGCCGAGGCCGCGGAAATTATGGCGCTTTATCCCTCCGGCATAGCCTTTGCCGATGCTTGTGCCGACCACGTCGACGTATTGGCCGGGGAGAAAATGGGCCGCCGAAAGTTCGGCGCCGACCGGGAGGAGCGCGTCCGCAGAAACGCGGAATTCGGCGAGAGTGGCCTTGGGTTCGATCTTTGCCGCGGCAAAATGCCCGCGCATCGGCTTCGAGGTATTTTTGACCTTTCTCGTTCCCGAGCCGAGCTGGAGAGCCTCGTAGCCGTCGCGCTCTTTGCTGCGCACCGCGACCACCCGGCACTCTTCGAGTTTGAGAACGCTCACCGGCAGGTGAACGCCTTCTTTGCTGAAGAGCCGCGTCATGCCGAGCTTTTTGGCGATGAGGCCGGTGCGCATCAGATCATCCTCAAAGCTTGATCTCGACATCGACCCCGGCCGCGAGATCGAGTTTCATCAAGGCGTCGACCGTCTGCGGGGTGGGATCGATGATGTCGAGAACGCGCTTGTGAGTGCGGATCTCGAACTGCTCGCGCGACTTCTTGTCGACATGGGGCGAGCGCAAAAGAGTGAATTTCTCGATTCTTGTCGGCAAAGGGATGGGGCCGCGGACGCGCGCGCCGGTGCGCTTTGCCGTGTTGACGATTTCGCTCGTCGACTGGTCGAGCACGCGGTGGTCGTAGGCCCGCAGGCGGATGCGTATGTTTTGGCTTTCGCTTGCCATAGAGCTGTTCCGTTCGCTCCGTCCGGAGATTATTCGATGATTTGGGCGACGACGCCGGCGCCGACGGTGTGTCCGCCTTCGCGGATGGCAAAGCGCAAGCCTTCGTCCATGGCGATCGGGGCGATGAGTTCGATCTCCATGGTGATGTTGTCTCCGGGCATCACCATCTCGGTGCCTTCGGGAAGGCGCACGCTCCCCGTCACATCGGTCGTGCGGAAATAAAACTGCGGCCGGTAATTGCTAAAAAACGGCGTGTGCCGACCGCCCTCCTCTTTCGTCAGGATATAGGCTTCGCAGCGAAAGCGCGTGTGCGGCGTGATCGACCCGGGCGCCGCCAAAACCTGGCCCCTCTCGACCTCCTCCCTCTTCGTCCCGCGCAGCAAGACGCCGATGTTGTCCCCCGCCTCCCCCTGATCCAAAAGCTTGCGGAACATCTCCACCCCGGTCGCAACCGTCCTCGCCGTCGCCTTCAATCCGACAATCTCGACCTCGTCCCCGACCTTTACCACCCCCCTCTCGACACGCCCCGTCACCACCGTCCCGCGTCCCGAGATCGTAAACACATCCTCGATCGGCATCAAAAACGGCCGGTCCTTCGCCCTCTCCGGCTGCGGGATATAGGCGTCAACCGCCTCCATCAGCTTGAGGATCGACTCCCGCCCCACCTCCGGGTCCCGCCCCTCCAATGCCGCCAGCGCCGAACCCCTCACAATCGGGATCTCGTCCCCCGGAAACTGGTAGGACGTCAACAACTCCCTCACCTCCAATTCCACCAGCTCCAAAAGCTCAGGGTCGTCAACCATGTCCACCTTGTTCACATAAACCACCAAAGAGGGCACCCCAACCTGGCGCGCCAGCAAAATATGCTCCCGCGTCTGCGGCATCGGTCCGTCCGCCGCAGACACCACCAAGATCGCCCCGTCCATCTGCGCCGCGCCCGTGATCATGTTCTTGATGTAGTCCGCATGCCCCGGACAATCGACATGCGCATAGTGCCGCTTCCCCGTCTCGTACTCCACATGCGCCGTCGCGATCGTTATCCCTCGCGCACGCTCCTCAGGCGCCTTGTCAATCTCGTCAAAGGGTACAAACTTCGCCCCACCACTCTCCGACAAAACCTTCGTTATCGCCGCCGTCAACGTCGTCTTCCCATGGTCAATATGACCAATCGTCCCGATGTTGCAGTGCGGCCTCGTCCGCTGAAATCTCGCCTTCGACATCGCCTTCTTCTCCGTTCCGAACGCCTTCTATGCCCTCTTTCAGGCCATCTTGGCGCGTACTTCGTCCTCTACTGCCTGAGGCACCTGCTCGTAATGATCGAAATGCATGGTGAACTGCGCGCGGCCCTGGCTCATCGAGCGCAAGGTGTTGACATAACCGAACATGTTGGCGAGAGGCACCATCGCATTGACGACGCGGCCATTGCCGCGGCTGTCCATGCCGGTGACCTGGCCGCGGCGGCTGTTGAGGTCGCCGATGACATCGCCCAGATACTCTTCCGGGGTGACCACCTCGACCCTCATGATCGGCTCGAGGAGCTTTGGCTGCGCCCTCATCACCCCTTCCTTGAAGGCGGCGCGGGCGGCGATATCGAAAGCCAGCACGCTTGAATCGACCTCGTGATAGGCCCCGTCGTAAAGCGCCGCCTTCAGGTCGATCACCGGAAAACCGGCGAGGACGCCGACTTCGGCTGCCGCCTTGACGCCTTTTTCGACCCCCGGCACGAATTCCTTGGGCACCGCGCCGCCCGTGACGTCATTCTCGAAAACGAGCCCCGAACCCGCGGGCAGCGGTTGCAGGCGAAGCTTGATGCGGGCGAATTGGCCCGCCCCTCCGGTCTGCTTTTTGTGGGTGTAATCGACTTCGGCCGATCGGGTGATGGTCTCGCGATAGGCGACCTGAGGCGCACCGACATTGGCGTCGACCTTGAATTCCCGCTTCATCCGATCGACGATGATTTCGAGGTGCAGTTCGCCCATCCCTTTGATCACCGTCTGACCGCTTTCGGAATCGACGGTGACGCGGAATGAGGGGTCTTCCGCCGCAAGCCGCGAGAGAGCCTGGCCCATCTTTTCCTGGTCGCCTTTGGTGCGCGGCTCGACCGCGATTTCGATCACCGGCTCGGGGAAGACGATGCGTTCGAGGACGACCGGGCGCGCCGGGTCCGACAAGGTGTCGCCGGTCGTTGTCAGCTTCAAACCGGCGAGAGCGACGATGTCGCCGGCGCAGGCCTCCTTGATGTCCTCGCGGTGATTGGCGTGCATCTGCAGCATGCGCCCGATGCGCTCGCGGCTGCCTTTGACGGTGTTCAGAACCTGGCTTCCGCTTTGCAGGACTCCGGAATAGATGCGGATAAAGGTGAGAGAGCCGACAAACGGATCCGTCATGATCTTGAAGGCGAGAGCGGCAAACGGCTCGGCGTCGGACGAGCGGCGTTCGACGGGTTCTTCCGAACCCATCTTCACCCCGATGACCGCCGGCACATCGGTCGGCGCCGGAAGGTAATCGACGACGGCGTCGAGAAGCGGCTGAACCCCTTTGTTCTTGAACGCGGCGCCGCAGAGGACGGGGACAAAAGCGCCGCGGATGGTGCCTTTGCGTATGCAGGCTTTGAGCGTCTCCTCGTCCGGCTCGGTGCCGCCGAGATAGGCTTCGAGCGCCGCGTCGTCCTCTTCGACCGCCATCTCGACGAGCCGCCCGCGCGCGCTTTTCGCTTCCGCCAGAAGCGCCTGCGGCAGCTCTTCGACATCGAACTGGGCGCCCAAGGTCTCGTCGCGCCAGCGGATCGCTTTCATCGCGACCAGATCAACGACGCCCTCGAAGGCGCTTTCGTGTCCGAGTGGAAGCTGAACGACGAGAGGCTTTGCCCCGAGGCGGTTTGCGATCATCAGGACGGCACGGGAGAAATCCGCGCCCACGCGGTCCATCTTGTTGACAAAGCACAAGCGCGGCACGCCGTATTTGTCGGCCTGGCGCCACACCGTCTCCGATTGCGGCTCGACCCCGGAAACCGAGTCGAAAACCGCGATAGCGCCGTCGAGAACCCTCAAGCTGCGTTCGACTTCGATCGTGAAATCGACATGGCCCGGAGTGTCGATGATGTTGATGCGGCAATCGCGCCAGAAACAGGTGGTCGCCGCCGAAGTGATCGTGATGCCGCGCTCCTGTTCCTGCGCCATCCAATCCATCGTCGCGGTGCCTTCATGCACTTCGCCGATCTTGTAGGAGCGTCCGGTGTAATAAAGGATCCTTTCGGTCGTCGTCGTCTTGCCGGCGTCGATATGCGCCATGATGCCGATATTGCGGTAGCGCGGAAGCGGCGTCGCCCGTGCCATCAGAAACACCCCGCCGGCCAACGCCGAGCCCGGAAGAGAGCCCCGAAATGAGATCGAGAACCGCCCACGCCCGTACCCTCTACCAGCGGTAATGCGAAAAGGCCTTGTTGGCGTCGGCCATGCGATGGGTGTCCTCGCGCTTTTTGACCGCGGCGCCGCGATTGGCGGCGGCATCGGTCAATTCGCCCGAAAGCCGCTCTTCCATCGTCTTCTCCGAGCGGGACCGCGCGCTGCCGATGATCCAGCGTATGGCGAGGGCCTGGCTGCGCTCGCTGCGCACCTCGACCGGCACCTGATAGGTCGCCCCCCCGACCCGGCGCGAGCGCACCTCGACCGCCGGCCGGACGTTGTCGAGAGCCTCGTGAAAGACTTTGAGAGGCTCCTGCCCCGAGCGTTTGCCGATGCGTTCGAGAGCGCCGTAGACGATCCGCTCGGCGACCGACTTCTTGCCCTGATGCATCAGGCAATTCATGAATTTGCTGAGAATGCTGTCGCCAAAGCTGGGGTCGGGAAGGACCTCGCGTCTGACCGCAGCGCGCCGTCGGGACATCGGAGCGGCTCCTTATTTCGGCCGTTTGGCGCCGTATTTCGAGCGCCTCTGGCGGCGGTCCTTGACCCCTTGGGTATCGAGCGTGCCGCGGATGATGTGGTAGCGAACCCCGGGCAGATCCTTGACGCGGCCGCCGCGGATGAGGACGACCGAATGTTCCTGAAGGTTGTGGCCTTCGCCCGGAATGTAGCTCGTCACCTCGAACCCGCTCGTCAAGCGCACGCGCGCCACCTTGCGCAGAGCCGAGTTCGGCTTTTTCGGCGTCGTCGTATAGACGCGCGTGCACACCCCGCGCTTTTGCGGGCAGCGTTCCATCGCCGGCACCTTGTTGCGCGCCGCCTGCGGCCGCCGCGGTTTGGAGATCAGCTGGTTGATCGTCGGCATTCTCGCACCACCATCGGACGTATTCCGCGGCGCGACGCCTTTCCTGCGCCGGCGCGGAGAAGTCTTTCCACCCACTCGCTTGATGCGCCCCCTTGCAAAGGCACCGAGCCACAAACCAAAAAAGGGCTGCGTCTAGGTGGCTTCCTACCGCCAGCCCCACCAAGGGAGCGGCATAGTATTGAGGGGCAGAGGCGCGGTCAAGCGGAAAGGCGCAAACCCGCGCCTTGCCCTTCTTCCCTTATCCTTTCGCCCCCCGCGAGGGGCGCAAAGGGAGCTAGCCCAAAACCTCCTTGTTGACGACATTGCCGCGGTTCGGTTTGCCGTCGAGAACGGACAGAAGGTTTTGCACGGTGACGATGGCCATGCGGTCGACCGCCTCGCGCGTCACCCCGGCGACATGCGGGGCGGCGATAAAATTCTTGAGGGTGAGAAGCGGGTTGTCCGTCGGGGTCGGCTCTTTCTCGAACACATCGAGCGCGGCGCCGGCGATGCGGTTGTCTTTGAGAGCCTCGTAAAGCGCCTTCTCGTCGACGATGCCGCCGCGCGCGGTATTGACGAGAAAAGCGCTCTTTTTCATGCGGGCAAGGCGCGCCCGGTCGAAAAGGCCCACCGTCTCATGGGTCTTCGGGCAATGAATGGTGATGAAATCGGCGCGCCCGACGGCCTCGTCGAGTTCCCCGACCGGTTCATAGCCCATGCCGCGGATGGTCTCGGGATAGATGTAAGGATCGTAGACGAGGACGGTCATCTCCATCGCCGCAAGGCGCTTTGCCGCGCGCGTGCCGATCTTGCCGAAACCGATGACGAGCGCGGTCCTGCCGTAAAGATCGACCGGCATCTCTGCATAGCGTTCGCTCCAGCGCCCTTCGCGCACCATACTGTCCATCGCCGCCCCGCGCCGGGCGAGCGACATCAAGAGAAAGACGCCGGCTTCGGCAACCGAGACGGAATTGGCGGTTCCGGCGATCAAGAGAGGGATCTTGCGCCGCGAGAGAGCTGGCACGTCGACCGCGTCATAGCCGACGCCGATGCGGGCGACGGCTTCGAGGCGAGGCCCGGCATCGAGCTCGTTTTCGCCAAAAGGGGTCACCGACAAGGCGACCCCCGAGGCGTCGGCGAGAAGCGCGTGAAATCCGGGGATCGGCATGCCGATCTCGTATGGGACGCCTTCCACATCTTCGCGCCGTTCGACGAGGGCCCAGCCGGCCTCTGCCATCGTTTGCGGCAGAAGCAGTTTCTTGATGTTCGGGGCCATCTCCTCTCCTCTCTCTCGATCGTTGGCCGGGCCGAGCCTACACTGCCGCAGGGCGCCCAGTCAGCAGCGCAAAGCCCGCCGGCTCACGCCGTGCGGGAAAGCCTGCCTTGCAATTCCAGGGGCAACGCGGGTCAGAACTCGGCCCCGCGCTCGCTGCGGGCGAGGCGGTCGAGAACCCCGTTTGCAAGAGCGGGTTCCTTGCCGGTGAAAAAGGCGTGGGCAATGCTCGTATATTCGTCGATCGCCACCCGCGCCGGCACATCGGGGCGGTGCAGAAGCTCGTAAGCCGCGGCACGAAGGATGGCGCGCAACACCGCCTCGAGACGCCAAAGCGGCCACTCTTGCGCGAGCGAGCGAGAGAGCGCCTCATCGAGCCCTTCGCGATCGCTCGCGGTTCCGAGCACGAGATCGGCGAAAAACGCCTCATCGGCCTTGGCGTATCTGTCGCCGTCGATTTCCCGGCCGAGGCGATGCTCGGCAAACTCTTTCACCACCGCTTCGGGGGCGAGATCCGTGTTGAGCTCGAGCTGATAAAGCGCCTGGATCGCCGCGAGCCTTGCAAGCGTGCGCCGCCCGCCGCGGCCTCCGCGCGAGGAGGGATTGCGCGGGGATTGCGCGCCGCCCGAGGTCGCGACGGCGTTCACCCGTTTTTCCCCTCGAAAAAGCGCTTCAAAGCGATCATGGCAAGACAGGCGCGCGCCGCCTCACCGCCTTTGTCGCGCCCTTCGGGCGAAGCGCGCAAAAGCGCCTGGGCCTCGTTTTCGACCGTCAGAATGCCATAGCCGATGGCGAGCCTTTCGCTGAGCGCCAGATCCTGAAGCGCGCGCGCGCTTTCGGCACAGATGTGATCGTAATGCGAAGTCTCCCCGCGGATGACGCAGGCGAGAGCGACAAAGCCGTCGAAACGCCGGCTCGCCTTTGCCGCAAAGGCGATCGCCGCCGGAACCTCGAAGGCGCCCGGAACCGAGACCGCCTCGAAACTCGCTCCCGCCTCGAGGATCACCTTTTCCGCCCCGCGCCGCAAAAGCGCGGCGATATGCGCGTAATAAGGGGCTTCGACGAGAAGGATGTGCGTCGCTTTTGTCATCGCTCTATTGCCGCAAGGCGAGCGCCGCCGCCCGCAGATTCGAGAAGACGGGCGATATGGCGCGCGATCGCATCGATTTCGAGGTTCATTTTCTGCCCCGCGGCGGCCTGGCCGAAAGTGGTGTGGGCGAGAGTGTAGGGAATGATGGTGACGGAAAAGCGAGAGCCTTCCGCCGCGTTGACGGTGAGGCTTACCCCGTCGAGAGCAACAGCGCCTTTCTCGGTGATGAATCGCTGAAGGCTCTCCGGCGCCTCGAAACCGAAGCGCACCGTTTCCCCTTCTTCGCGCCGTTCGAGGATGCGCGCAACCCCGTCGACATGGCCCTCGACGATATGCCCGCCGAGCTCCTCGCCAAGCTTTAAAGGCCGCTCCAGATTGACCGGCGTTCCGACCCGCCAAAGGCCGAGGGTGGTGCGCGACAGGGTCTCTTTCGAGGCCTCGACCGCAAACGCCCCGGGCTCTTTGGCGACGACGGTCAGGCAGGCGCCGTTGCAGGCGATCGAGGCGCCGATCGCGATCGTCTCGGTGTCGTATTTTGAAGCGATAGTGAGAGCGAGGACGCCGCCCCGTTGAATGCGCTTCACCACCCCGAGATCGCTGATGATGCCCGTGAACATGGCGCCGAAGCTATCTCTGCCGCCGGTAAATTGCCACAGGCATGCATTCGGGCGGGGAGTCTGCCGGCCCCTATTCCTTTGCACCCCAAATCCGGCCGCGACGCTCTTAAGATAAGCCGGCGCAATCGGCCCTGCGATCGGGTGCGGGACGGATTGGATGTTTCTCCTCGATGCCTTCGATCGACCCCGATAGAGAAGCTGGCAAATTCTCCTCCTGCTGGTCAGGATGAAGCAAGTTCCGGGAGGAGAACGGCAAAATGCGTCTCATTCTTGCGGCTTCTTTCCTCTTTCTTCTTTCCTCCGCGGCAGAGGCTCAGCTGATCAGCCTGCAGCAAATGATCGACGGGGCGATCGCGAGGTGCGTTGCCGACCGCCCCGGTCAGCCGGACGCGCCGCGCTTTTGCCAGTGCTGGGTCCACCGATGGGTCGGCCTTTGGGACGCCTACGACATTGCCGTGTGGACGAAAGCGGGGATCGCGACCCCGCATATGGCGCGAATGGAGAGCGTGGCGGCGGCCGAGTGCAAAAACCCGTAATGACACAGGCGCCGGCGGCAACCCGCCTAACCGCGGGCCCTGAAGCTCGTCAGCACATCCTCTCCGAGCCTCTCGCTCGAGACTGTCTCGAAAACCGGAGCCTTTCCGAGCGCTTCGATCTTGAGCCCGGCAATCGCGCCGATGCCTTCGCCGCCGATCACCATCGGCGCGTGAAACCAAAGAAGGCGATCGACCAGCCCGGCGCGGATGAGGGAAGAGGCAAGCCGCGCCCCCCCTTCGACGAGAAGGCGCGTCAGGCCGCGCGCCGCGAGAGCGGCAAGCGCGGCTTCGAGATCGATGCCTTCCGCGCTTTCCCTTTCGATCACAATGACGTCCACTCCCGCGGCGCAAAGCGCCTCGCGTTTACGCTGATCGGCCGCAGGCGAGGAGAGAAGCCAGGTCGGCCGCTCCGGCGCGCCGGCAAAGATGCGGGCGCCAAGCGGAATCTTGAGGCGGCGGTCGAGCGCGAGGCGCACAGGCGAGCGCGACTCGAGCCCTCGAAGTCGGCAATCGAGAAGAGGATCGTCGGCGAGAACGGTTCCCGTCCCGACCAGGATCGCATCATGGGTCGCGCGCAAAAGATGGCCGCGCTCGCGCGCGAGAGGCCCGGTGATCCAGCGGCTTTCTCCCTTTGCCGTCGCGATCCGCCCGTCGAGAGAGGTGGCGAGTTTGAGCGTCACAAAAGGCCGCCCGCGCAGAGTGCGGCTGAGAAAGCCGGCATTGACCTCGGCCGCCTCGTCCCGGCAAAGCCCCTCTTCGACGAGAAGCCCCGCTTCGCTGAGGCGCTCAATGCCTTTGCCTTTGACCCGCGGATCGGGATCTTCGAGCGCGACAACGACGCGCCTCACCCCGGCCGCGATGATGGCCTTTGTGCAAGGCGGGGTCAGGCCCCAATGGCAGCAGGGTTCAAGGCTCGCATAAAGCGTGGCGCCCCGCGCCTCTTCCCCGGCGCGGGCAAGCGCTTCGGTTTCGGCGTGGGGGCGCCCGCCTTTTCCGGTCGAGCCGCGGGCGACCGCACGGCCTTCCTTGGCGATGACACAGCCGACCGCAGGGTTCGGCCATACCGAGCCCAATCCGCGCCGGGCGAGCGCGAGCGCGCCCTGCATCATCAGGAGATCGAAAGCGCGCCCCTCATTCTCCATCCGCCGCCATCTGCCCGACAAAATCGCCAAAGTCCTTTGCTTCGCGGAAATCGCGATAAACGGAAGCAAAGCGGATATAGGCGACCTGATCGAGGTTGGAGAGCGCCTCCATGACGAGGGAACCGATCGCCTCGCTCGGGATCTCGCTCTCGCCCAAGCTTTCGAGCTGGCGTACCAGCGAATTGATGGTCCGTTCGACGCGTTCCCCTTCGACCGGGCGCTTGCGCAAGGCGATATAAAGCGAGCGGGCGAGCTTTTCGCGATCGAAAGGCTCGCGCGCGCCGTCTTTCTTGATCACCGTCAACTCGCGCAACTGGACCCGTTCAAAGGTCGTAAAACGGGCCGCGCAGCTGGCGCAAAAGCGGCGTCTGCGGATCGCGCCGCGGTCGTCGGTCGGCCGAGAGTCCTTGACCTGGGTATCGTCGGCTCCGCAAAACGGGCAGCGCATCTCTCCCTCCAACTCTTCTCTGCGCCGGCCTTTGTCAAAAAGCGCGCCGCGGCCTTCTAATCGTAAGTCGGGAAATGGTCGGCGAGCGCTTCGACCTCGGCCAGCACGCCGCTTTCGGTTTGGGCGACCTCTTCGGGACGGCGCGAAAGCGCCCGCAAGACCTCGACGATCAAGCGGCCGACCGCGGCAAATTCCTCCGCGCCGAAGCCGCGCGTCGTCATCGCCGCCGAGCCGAGCCTGATCCCCGAAGTGACGGTCGGCTTTTCCGGGTCGAAAGGGATGCCGTTCTTGTTGCAGGCGATCCCCGCGCGTTCGAGGCTTCGTTCCGCGTCCCGGCCGTTGAGGGCGAGAGGGCGCAGATCGACGAGAATGAGATGCGTGTCGGTTCCTCCCGAGACGATCTCGAGCCCGCCTTCGGCGAGGGTTTCCGCAAGGATGCGGGCGTTCTCGGCAACGCTTCTGGCGTAATCGCGGAAAGAGGGGTCGAGCGCTTCGCCGAAAGCCACCGCCTTCGCGGCGATGACATGCATCAAGGGGCCCCCTTGCACGCCCGGAAAGACGGCCGCGTCGATCCGTCGCGCGAGTTCCTCCTCGTTCGCCAGGATGAACCCTCCGCGCGGGCCGCGCAGGGTCTTGTGCGTCGTGCTGGTGACGACATGGGCATGGGGAAAGGGGCTCGGATGCGCGCCGCCCGCGACGAGCCCGGCAAAATGCGCCATATCGACCATAAGAACGGCGCCGACCTTGTCGGCGATCGCGCGGAAGCGGGCGAAGTCGATGATGCGCGGATAGGCGCTGCCGCCGGCGATGATCAGTTTCGGGCGGCGTTCGAGCGCGAGCCGCTCGACCTCCTCGAAATCGATCCGCGAATCCTCCCGCCTCACTCCATAATGGACGGCGTCGAACCAACGCCCGGAGATGTTGGGCCGCGCCCCGTGCGTGAGGTGCCCGCCCGCGGCAAGCGCCATGCCGAGAAAGGTGTCGCCCGGCTTCAAGAGCGCGAAAAAGACGGCCTCGTTCGCTTGCGCCCCGGAATGCGGCTGGACATTGGCGAAAGCGCAGCCGAAAAGCCGTTTCACCCTTTCGATCGCCAAGCTTTCGGCGACATCGGCAAAAGCGCAGCCGCCGTAATAGCGCCGGCCCGGATAGCCTTCGGCGTATTTGTTGGTGAGAAGGGAACCCTGCGCTTCGAGCACCGCTTTCGAAGCGAAGTTCTCGCTGGCGATGAGGGCGATCTGCCGCCCCTGGCGCACCCGTTCCGCGCCGAGCGCCGCAGCGATTTCGGGGTCGACCGCGGCGAGAGGAAGCGAAAAGAAGCGGGCGGCGGGAGCATTATGGGCTTGCGGCGTTCGCTGCATCGATCGGCCGTCCAAGGCTGAAGACAAAAGGGAGAGAGGGCTCATGGAAGCTCTGTTCGAACCCTATACCACATTTCGGCAGAGGCTCTAAGTCAACCACCATAACTCGCGCGAAAGCCTGAAGCCAGAGAGATGCGCGCTCTCCGCGCCTTAAGCGCGCAGGGCCTTTTGCGAACAGAGCAGGCGCTTTTCCCCGACCGTCTGGGCCGCGCATTTCTCCCCAGTGCGACAAGATTCGGTTGACAGAAGAAACCTGCGCGTTTATTTCTGCCGCCGCTGTTCTCTGGGAAACCACCGAGGCGAAAGATGGCGGAACCGGCAGCGCCAAAAGAGGCGGAAGAAGAGCTTTTGCGAATGACAGCCGAGGTGGTGGCGGCCTATGTCAGAAACAATGTCCTGCCGCCCGAACAATTGTCGGAGGTCATCAACAACGTCTATCAGTCGCTGCGCGGTCTCGAAGGCCCATCCGCCGCGGTCGCCCAGGAACCGCCGAAGCCTGCGGTGCCGATCCGCAAATCGATCACGCCCGACTACCTGATCTGCCTCGAAGACGGCAAAAAGCTCAAGATGCTGAAGCGGCATCTGCGGTCGACGTATCATCTGACGCCGGGCGAATACCGCGCGAAATGGGGGCTCAGCCCCGATTATCCGATGGTCGCCCCGAATTACGCCCAGCAGCGCTCGCAATTTGCCAAAAAGATCGGCCTCGGCCGGCCGATGGGGAGAGCCCCCGTTCGCAAAGCCTCGGCAGCGAAGAAATAACGCGCCTCGCCGCGCCGCCCTTTAGGAAGAGGGCGGTCACAACGCCCGCCCGCGCGTTCGCCGCCGCGGCGGCGAATTTTGCTGCAACCGCAAAGGGGAAAGGCGGTAGACTTTCCTCCTCGCTTCTCCCCTTTCGGGCTCCTCGATGAACAGCGCAAAAGAGGCCGGCAAAACCGAAAACCGCGAATTCGATTGGGCGGATCCTTTTCTTCTCGAGGATCTCCTCAGCGATGAGGAACGGATGGTGCGCGACAATGCGCGCGCCTACGCCGAGGACAAGCTTTTCCCGCGCATCCTCGAAGCCCATCGGCACGAGCATTTCGACCGCGAGATCATGAAGGAGATGGGCGCGCTCGGCTTTCTCGGCCCGACCATCGCCGGCTATGGCTGCGCCGGGGTCAATTATGTCTGTTACGGGCTTCTCGCGCGCGAGTTCGAACGGGTCGACAGCAGCTACCGTTCGGCTTTGAGCGTCCAATCGAGCCTCGTCATGCACCCAATCCATCGCTTCGGGACCGAAGCGCAAAAGCGGAAATACCTGCCGAAGCTCGCCAGCGGCGAATGGATCGGTTGTTTCGGCCTCACCGAACCCGATCACGGTTCCGACCCCGGAGGGATGAAAAGCCGGGCAGAGGCGGTCGCCGGCGGCTATCGCCTTTATGGCAGCAAGACCTGGATCTCGAACGCGCCCATCGCCGACGTCTTTGTCATCTGGGCCAAGACCGAGGACGGACGGATCCGCGGTTTTATCCTCGAAAGAGGCGGCGAAGGCCTCTCCACGGCCAAGATCGAAGGCAAATTCGCGATGCGCGCGTCATCGACGGGCCAGATCGCGATGGATGGCGTCTTTGTTCCGGAGGCCAATCTCCTACCCGCAGTGAGCGGCCTCAAAGGGCCGTTCTCATGCCTCGAAAGCGCCCGTTACGGCGTCTCCTGGGGCACTCTCGGCGCCGCCGAATTCTGCTGGCACAGCGCTCGCCGCTACACCCTCGAGCGTTCGCAATTCGGCCGTCCTCTTGCCGCTAACCAGTTGATCCAGAAAAAGCTCGTCGATATGCAAACGGAGATCACCTTGGGCCTTCTCGCCGCGTTGCGTCTCGGCCGGCTCAAAGACGAAGGCCGCGCCCACCCCGAGATGGCCTCCCTTTTGAAGCGCAACAACGCGGGCAAGGCTCTCGAGATCGCGCGGGTCGCCCGCGACATGCACGGCGGCAACGGCGTCAGCGACGAATATCACGTCATCCGCCACGTCATGAACCTCGAAGCGGTCAACACTTACGAGGGCACGCACGACATCCACGCCCTGATCCTCGGTCGCGCGCAGACCGGGATTGCGGCCTTTACCGGTTGAGGCTGCCGCCCTTCTTTCGCTTCCCCGGACGCGGGAGGGGCGCTTCGCGCGCGAGTTCGCGCACCATCCCCGGGCACCAGCGCGGCGTTTGCGGATAGCCGCTGATCAGCCTGCCGTCGCCGGGGTGGCTTTCGCCAAAGGCCTCATGAAAACAATAGGTCCCGAAAGCGCCGTCGTTTCGCGCGCGGCAACGGGTGCAGTCGTTGGCAATCTTCACCGGCCGATCCTTTTCGCGCGCCTTCGATGCTACTGCATTGGCGCAGAACTGACAAAGATTTCCCATAAAAGCCGGGGCGCCGAACCGGAACGGCTGCGAGAGCCGATTGACAGCGCCGCCGGCGGCGGCGATCACTTTTGCGCGCGGAAGAGGAGACAAAGCGTGGCGGATGAGAGCGCAAAGAAGGCGCGCCTCGGGGTCGATATCGGCGGCACTTTTACCGACGTCGCCCTCGAAGTCGGGGAAAAGCGCTACAGCAGCAAGATCCTGACCACCCCCGAGGCGCCCGAACGCGCCGTTCTCCATGCGATGAGGGCGGTTCTCGCCGAGGCTTCGCTCGCGCCGCCGGAGGTTTCTCTCATCATCCACGGCACCACCCTTGCGACCAACGCCATCATCGAAAGAAAAGGCGCCAAAGTGGCGCTTCTGACGACCGAAGGTTTTCGCGACACGATCGAGATACGCCACGAAAACCGGTTCGAACAATATGACGTCAACATCGACCTTCCACCGCCTCTGGTGCCGCGCCGGCGGCGCTTTCCGGTCGGCGAGCGCATGGATGCCCGGGGCCGGGTTGTTGTTCCTCTCGACGAAGAGAGGGTGCGCGCTCTCGCCGCGAGTTTTGCCGAAGAGGGGATCGAAAGCCTCGCCATCGGCTTTCTCCACAGTTTTGCCAACCCGGCGCATGAACGCCGCGCCGGCGCAATCCTTGGGGAACGCCTGCCCTTCCTGCCGGT
>JAJYIC010000327.1 GCA_021790295.1 Pseudomonadota bacterium
ACGCCCCACCGTGTCATACGCTGCGGAAGCGGATTTTCTCCCCCCATCCGCTCCACCGCCGCCGGAAAGTTGCCGCACTTGCCGGCTCAATCAGATATTCTGAGGGGGAGCGCTTGCCAACGCGCAGCAGGGCCACGCCTCATATTTGTCATAGAAGAGGCGGCCGGTGTTGCAGCTTGTTATCGAAACAATTTCGCAAGCTTATGAAAATGCGCGATAATCCTCTTGTAAAGGCCCCTTAGATGTTCGAACTCCTCTTTCTCGGCACGGCTGCGGCGGTGCCCACTCCAGAAAGAGGTCTGCCGGCCACCCTCGTCACCTCCGGGTCCGAGCGCTTCCTCGTCGATTGCGGCGAAGGAACGACGCGCCAGCTTGCGCGCGGGCGAATCGGCTTTCGCGGCCTTCGAACCATCTTGTTGACCCACCTCCATTTCGACCATCTGGGCGGGCTCGCAGGTTTTGTCGCGACCCGCGCGCTCTATCGGCAAAAAGAGGCGATCGAGATCATCGGCAGCGCCGAGACGATCGCCTTTGCCCGGCGCTATCTCGAAACGACGGTCGGGGCGGAGAACGAAGAGGGTGCGTACTCTCTGAAGGCGGTCGAGCCCGGCCGCATCGTTGCGCGCCAGGGCCTTTGGGTGGAGGCTTTTCCCGTCAAACATCGCGGCACGGGGAGCCTCGGCTACCTCTTTGCGCGGGAGTCTCGCCATCCTCTCGACCCGGCCCGGCTTTCGGCGCTCGGCATCCCCGAAGGGCCTCAGCGCCGTGCGCTTGCCCGCGGCGAACGGGTGGCGCTTGCCGACGGTCGCCGCATCGATCCCGAGATGGTGCGCCTAGCCGAGATCGCGGGTGGCAAGATGGCGATCGTCGGCGACAGCGAGGAGGTGTCCTCGCTCGCCCCTTTCGTCGCGGGGGTCGACGCGCTCGTCATCGAGGCCACATTCCTCGAACGCGACGCGGCGCTCGCCCGCGCGCGCGGGCACCTCTCTGCCGCCGAAGCGGCGCGTCTTGCCGCCGAGGCCGCGGTCGGGTTTCTCCTTTTGACGCACCTTTCCCACCGTTACCGGCCGCAGGAAATCGCCGAGGAAGCCGGGCGGATCTTTCCCAACGTTCGGGTGGTCGCCGATTTCGATGCCGTGACCGTCGCTTCTCCGCCGCGCCCAAGAGGCGGGGACGCATAACGGCGCCCCTATCCGGCCGGGAAATCGGTCGTCATGACGCATCCTTCGAGAATGCCGCGCCCGCGGTCGGGAAAATGGCGCCCCCGCGCGAAGGCGTCGAGCGAAGAGACGAGGGCCTCGATATTCGCGGCGGGGCTCGCCGTCACATATTGCACGAGATTGTCGCCGAGCCCGCGCCGCGTCACATAGAAAGAGCGAAGCCCGCGTTCGGCGGCCGCCTCTTCGAGCATTCGCGCGAGAGGGCGCACGGCGCGGTTGGTGGCGAAATCGGCCCAGTTGTTGGCGAGGCAACCGCCCTTCTGAAGCGCGTCGAGAGAGCGCGCCCAAAATCGGGGCCCCTCATGCGCCGGGCCTGAGGCATTGTAGATGTCGACGAGGATTGCGTCGTAACGTTCGGCACTCTCGGCGAGAAAGCTCTCGGCCGTTGCGTGCACCGCAGGCGCCTTCAGGTAAAACCAGCGCCGCGCCAGCGCGAGGATGGTCGCGTCGGACTCGACGAGGGTGGGCGCGCAATCGGGCAGATAGGCCTGCATGAAACGCCACATCGCCGCCCCGCCGACGCCAAGGAGAAGCGCGCTCTCGGACTTTTCCGAGAGCGCGAAGGCGAGAGCCATCAGGCGTTCGTAGTGAAAGACGAGACGGGCGGGATAGAGGAGGTCCATGCTCGATTGCTCGGTCACCTGCCCCTGCGCGCCAAAGGAACCGAGTGTGCGGAAATGTTTCGGGCCGCGATCGAAATCGACGACGAAGACAGGGGCGCCAAAGGCGGCGGCGCGGCGCAGAACGCAGATCCGCGCCTCTTTGCCGAAATAGTCGAGGATGAGGCTCCTCTCGCGCTCCTCGCCCTGAGCGCTCATTCCCCGTTCCCGCGAATTCGCCGCGGGGCGGAAAGAGATAGGAAGCCTTGTCGCCTTGGCATCGGGTTCTTCCATCGCTTGCCGCGCGTCCCTCGCCGGGGCGCGTTCTCTCCTACAAGAGTTCCTTCGCCCGCCCGTAGAGTTCGAGATCGGCGAAAAGCCCCGGGTCGCGCGGGATCGCGTACTCGCTTCTCCCCTCGGGGGACTTTTCGAGGACCATCAGAAACGCCGGATCGGCGGTTTCGAAAAGGCGCAGATTGCGTCCCTCGACGGCGAGTTCGGCAAGCTTGTCGCGGATCGGCACCGGCGGATGGCGCTCGCTTGCATCGACCAGCTCGACGAGGTTTTCGGGGGTGACGCCGGCGTCGGCAAGCTGCCGGCGAAGCTCCTCTTCGGCCTTTTCTTCCGCCGCTTTCTTTGCCGCCGCCTCTTTCGCCCGCTCCTCGTCGCGGCGGCGATAGTCGCGGTAATGAGGCTCGATCCTTTGCAGAAACACCGGGGTCGAAAGCTCACGCGTGTCGAGCCAGCTCTTCGCTTTGGTCCAGGTGGCGATAAGCCAGCGGCGGATCTCGGGGTCGCGGATCTCTTTGAGACGCGCGGCGCGAAGCTCGGCCGCCCAGCGCAGCATTTTGGGCGGACCCGAAAGCTCGGGGAGGGGCGGCGCCTCGCTTGGCGCAGGCGGCGCAGCGGCAGCGGGCGCCCTCTCTGCGCGGCTTTTCAGGATCACGAACTGCCGCCGGTACTCCTCCTCCCATTCCTCGCTTTCCTCGTTCGGCACCGCGCCCGTTTTTTCGACGAGAGCCCGTGCCGTCGCCTCGATCGCCGCTTCCCGCAACTGATTGAGATCCATGCGCGCCTCCGGTCGCTGCTGCTTTTCCTCCGCTGTTGCGGAGCCTATCACGATCGGCTTCGTGTCGGGGACAGGGTCGGGCGGATCGGCGGCCGGCGTCACGTTTGAGGGCAAGAGGGGCTCCTCGCCCCCCTTGCTACGGCATGCCGGCGATCTCGAGGCCGCGCCAATCGCCGCCGCGCGCAGCCGCGTAGCACATCCGATAGGCGTCAAGGATCTCGGCGCGAGACTTGTTCCAAGGTTGAAACGGATCGTAGGACGCCGTTCCTTGTCTGCCGGACCAGTTTTCCGCAGCGGCGATCCGTTCCAATAACGCAAAGGCAATTGCCTCCGCACTATCACCCGTTATATCGGGCATGGGCATTTCTCCCGTGAACGACAACCCGGCTAGAATAGCCGAGAGACGCCAAGAGGC
>JAJYIC010000328.1 GCA_021790295.1 Pseudomonadota bacterium
CCCCTTTTTCTTCCCTTTCCGCGCGCTCTCCGCCCTCGCGGGCATCGATCAGATAAAGGCTCGAAAGGCCTTCTCTGCGTGCGAGGGAGCGGGCCCAGGAGAACGCTTCCTCGCTCGATTCGAAATGGCGGATCCTCGGCGCCATTCGTTGCCGTCCCTCGAGCCCGTCCCATTCTTCGACAAGGCTTGCAAGGACGCCGCTTTCCGCCGCTTCGAGCGTCAGTGTCAGCTTGATCAAAACCGCCTCCGGCTTCTCTCCCCCTGCTTGTGCGACCGGGCAAAATCGGAAACAAGAGGCGTTCTACGTTTTCTGCGCGAAAAAAGGGAGGACGCCATGGTGGATTTGGGCATTGCCGGGAAAAAGGCGATTGTTTGCGCGGCGAGCAAAGGGCTCGGGCGGGCTTGTGCGTTGGCTTTGGCAAAGGCCGGGGTCGAGGTTGTCGTCACCGCCCGCAACGCCGAGGTCCTCGAACAAACCGCGGCCGAGATCACCCGCATAAGCGGCGTCAAAGTCGTCGCCGAGGCCGGCGACATCACCACCGAAGAAGGGCGCAGGAAAGCCCTCGACGCCTGCCCCGAGCCCGACATCCTCGTCAACAATGCCGGAGGGCCCCCTCACGGCGATTTTCGCGACTGGTCTCTCGAAGAGTGGCAAAAGGCGGTCAACGCCAACATGCTCTCGCCGATCATGATGATCCGGGCCACGGTCGACGGCATGTGCCGCCGCCGCTTTGGCCGCATCGTCAACATCACCTCGGCGTCTGTAAAGTCGCCGATCCCTCATCTCGGCATGAGCAACGGCGCGCGCGCGGGCCTCACCGGTTTTGTCGCCGGGCTTGCCCGCCAGGTCGCGCGCCACAACGTCACCATCAACAATCTTTTGCCGGGGCCTTTCCTCACCGACCGTTTGCGTTCGGGGATCGCCTTCGAGGCCGCCCGTTCGGGGCGCAGTTTCGAGGAGGAACTGAAGCAACGGGCGGCGAATGTCCCCGCCGCAAGAGTCGGAGACCCGGAAGAATTGGGCGCCGCCTGCGCCTTTCTCTGTGCCGCCAGTTCAGGGTTTATCGTCGGCCAGAACCTTCTTCTCGACGGCGGCGCCTTCAATTCGACGATGGGGTGAGATCTCCTTCTCTAGACCGTGGCGATGGCGTTTGCCGGCGAACCGACCGCGCCCGGAAGACGCAAAGGTGCCGCCGTCAACAGGAAACGCGAGCGGCCGGCCGCGCGCAGATAGTCCGCCAACTCGGAGAGAAGCCACATCTCGCCGAGGTAGACCCCAAGCTTGAAAAGGCAGTGGGCGTGGAGAGGAAGCGCGGCATGGCGCTCTTCGCGCGAAGGCCGCGAAGGGATCTGTTCGACGGCGCGGTTGTCGGAGATGAGGGCGACGGCCCCCGAACGCGCGACCCATTCGAGAAGGCGCTCATCGCGCCCGTCGAGCCCGGCGCCGGGGTTGGCTTCGAGAGTTGTCGCATCCGGGTTCTTGCCCATGCCGAGGAGAACGCGGTCGTAACCGGTGCGCAGGCAGACGAGATCTCCCTCTTCGACCCTGACCTTGTCGGCCTCCATCACCCGCATCAAAGCCTCAAAATCGACAAAAGAAGGGCCGCGACCGAAATGGGCTTCGAGATCGATCATGACGCCGCGGCCGACAATCGGGTGCGCCGCCAGATGGTCGATCGAAAGCGCTTTTGCGCCCTCGTGCCCCTCCGTCTCTTCTTCCTTTCCGCCGCGGTAATCGACGGGCCCGATGATGTGCTCTCCGGCGCGATACCCGTTGTAAAAGACGATTTCGGGGGTGCCGTCGCCGTCGGCGTCGAAAAGCTGGCCGACATGGGCAAGGCTGTCCCACTGGCTTGAATACTGGAGGGTGAGTTCGGCGACGTCGTCGCAGATGACATCGACAAAGCGGGGGTCTTCACGTTTAAGCGGATAGGTAAAGTTGGCGGTGCCGCGCCTTTTTGTCGGGAACAGACGCGGCGGGTTGCGGCGCGGATTGACGAGGGTGCCGCCGGGATAATCGAGCGGCAAGGAAAGACAAAAGCTCTTTCCCTCTTTGACCTCGGCGATTCCCCCAAGAGCCTTTTCTTTGGTCAAAAGGTTGAGCCGCCCCTCCTGATCGTCCGCTCCCCAATCCCCCCAGGTCGAGCCCTCGGGGCGGCGCTTCCAACGCGGATTGTCGGCCATCTTTGCCTTCTCCTTTGGCGTTTGCAGAGCGAATCGCGACTGCTCTCTTTTTCAGAGGCGCTTCACCAGTTTTTTCAATGATTTGAGCCCAGGCGGGAAAGGCTTTCCGGGATACCGGTTGCCCCAGTTGGTATAGGACACTTCCCCCACATAAATATCGCCGCGGCTGTCGACGGTAAGGCCGTGAGGGGAGATGAAACGGCCCGGTTCGAGACCCGCCGGATGATGCCCGAGACGCGCCAGAAGCGCGCCCTTTTGGTCATAGACGCTGACCCGAGGCCCGATATTCGGAACCTCGTAATTGACCGCCATGCCGCCGCCAATCTCGCCGACGTAAAAGCGCGGATTTCTCCCTCTTTCCATAAAAAGGCCCGAAGGGCGATGCATGTTCCCCCATTGCGCCTCGTACTTCCCTGCGCCGTCGAAGACCTGGATGCGGTGGTTTTCGCGGTCGGCGACATAGACAAAGCCTTCAGGGTCGCAGCAGATGTTGTGGGGGATGTTGAACTGTCCGGGATCGGTTCCGGGTTCGCCCCAGGCGAGAAGAGGGCGTCCATCGGGCGCGAACTTGTGGACGCGCGCGTTGCCGTAACCGTCGGAAACGTAGATCTCTTCTTTGGGCGAAAGCGCGGTGTGAGTGCAACGGTGGAAAGGCTCTCCCTTCATGTAAGGCGCGGGCCTTCCCGGAATGCCGAGGGTCAAAAGCACCTTGCCCGCGAGCGTGCAGCGCCGCACGGTGTGATCGCCGTCGTCGGTCAAGAAAAGGGTCTCGTCAGAGGCCATGTGAAGTCCGTGCGGGCGGCGGAAGATCCCTTCGCCCCAGGAGCGCAGAAGATTTCCGTCGCGGTCGAAGACAAGCATCGGATGGGCGCCGCGATTGAAAACATAAACTTGGTCGTCCTTGTCGACTCCGACCGCGGCGACATCGGCGTCGCCCGAGGCGTCGATCACCACCTGGCCGTCGATCCGCTCGGGACCGCCCTTCGTGTGGACGACGACGCCGCGCATTCGCCCGTCCGACACGATCGCGTCGACGAACCAGGAATGCAAGCGCAGCGTGATCCCAGCCTCGCGCACCAGGTCGTTCGAGACGCGCTTCCAGGCGTCGGGAT
>JAJYIC010000329.1 GCA_021790295.1 Pseudomonadota bacterium
ATCATCTTCTGGTTTTGTGGGCGGACGCCGGGATTTCTCCCGCGGAGGTCGCGGCGGAACTCACCCGGCGCGAAGGCACCTCCGGGATCGAGACAAAGCGAAAACGCGCGGACGGGGAAGATCAGCGATGACTTACGACCGCAGCAATGTGTTCGCCCGCATCCTGCGCGGCGAAATCCCTTGCGACAAGGTCTACGAGGACGAGCATGTTCTCGCCTTTCGCGACATCCGCCCGCAGGCGCCGACCCATGTCCTCGTCATCCCGAAAGGCTCTTATGTCTCGTTCGAGGATTTTTCGGAAAAGGCCTCGGAGGCCGAGATCATCGCCTTTGTGCGCGCCCTCGGGCAGGTCGCGCGCAGCGAAGGCGCCTCGGAAGGGGGCTGGCGCCTTCTTGCCAACAACGGCGCGGACGCCCGCCAGGAGGTTCCCCACCTTCACGTCCATCTTTTCGCCGGGCGCGATCTCGGCCCGATGCTCTCCCGCCTTTGACGGCGGCAGGGGGCTCAAGAGCGGCGCAAAACCGCCCGCAGGCGCTCGGGTATCGGCTCTTCCAGAATGGAATCGTAAAGCGCGTGCAAAAGCTCTTCCCCGTGGCTTTCGCCTTTCAGAAAGGCACGGATGAAGCCCTTGAGGTCGGGCTTCTTCGGTTCGGGCTTGGCTGGAGCGCAAGGCGCGCTCTTCTCGGTCATCGACGCATTCACATCTTCTGAGACCATTGGAAGGCCCGTTTCCTGAGGGGCGCGGCGAGAGCGCGGGAGGACGCGGGCGCTCAAGGCGGCAGGCTTTCCTCTCTCGCTTTTGACCAACATGAACAATTTGTAACAAAAAAGGCTCCCCGCGCGAGCGCAAATACGCCATGCGCAAGCCGCATGGAACTTATCCGAAAGGTCCCTACCGGCGCCCCGCTCGCTCGCGGTCGCGAGTGCCTCTAATGCGTCCGATTTTTCACTATCGCCACGGGCGCGCAGCGGCGCCCGGTTGCTGGGTTTCGGGCAACAGCGAAAGGCGCCGGTAAGAAAGCGCTTCGGCGATATGGCGCCGCGCCACGGGGTTCGCGCCTTCGAGATCGGCAAGAGTGCGGGCGATGCGCAAGACCCGGTGGTAGCCGCGTGCCGAAAGGCGAAGGCGTTCGGCGGCGCGAAGGAGAAGCGCGCGGCCTGCGCTCTCCGGGGCGGCAACCTCTTCGAGGAGCACGCCGTCGGCCTCGGCGTTGGTGCGGACAGGACGCTCGCCGCAAACCCTGTCGTAACGCGCCTTCTGCCGCGAGCGGGCGGCGAGGACGCGGCTTTTTACGGCGGCGCTCCCTTCCGCGGGCGGCGGCAGGGAAAGATCGCCCGCCGAAACCGGTGGCACTTCCATGACGAGATCGATGCGGTCGAATAAAGGCCCCGAAATCCGCGACTGGTATTCTTCGGCGCAGCGCGGCGCCCGCGCGCAGGCCATTTCCGCGAGATGCCCGCAGCGGCACGGGTTCATCGCCGCGACGAGCTGAAAGCGCGCCGGATAGGTGACGTGACCGTTGGCGCGGGCAACGCTCACCCTCCCCGTTTCGAGCGGCTGGCGCAAGGCTTCGAGTGCGGCGCGGCTGAATTCCGGAAGCTCGTCGAGGAAAAGAACCCCCTGGTGGGCAAGAGAGATTTCGCCTGGCCGGGCGCGCATCCCGCCGCCGACGAGAGCGGGCAAAGAAGCCGAATGATGAGGGTCGCGGAAGGGTCTCTCGCGCGCGAGGCGGCCTTCCCTGAGCCCGCCCGCGACCGACTGGATCATCCCCAGTTCCAGGGCTTCGAAGGGTTCGAGAGGCGGCAGGATCCCGGGAAGGCGGGCTGCCAGCATCGATTTCCCCGAGCCCGGAGGCCCGATCATCAACAGATTGTGGCCGCCTGCGGCGGCGACCTCGAGCGCCCTTTTGGCGCTCTCCTGGCCTTTGACGTCGGCGAGGTCGAGCCCGATCGAGCCCGCCTCGGCAAGCCGAGGTTCCGGCGGCGGCAGAAGCTGGGTCCCTTTGAAATGATTGACGATGGCGAGAAGGCTCGGCGCCGCGATCACCTCGACCTCGCCTGCCCAGGCGGCCTCGCCGCCGCAGGAAAGAGGGCAGATGATGCCGCTCGCACGGGTTGCGGCGGCAAGCCCCGCGAGGAGAACGCCGGAGACGCTTTTGAGGGAACCGTCGAGCGCGACCTCTCCGAGCGCCAGGTAAGGCAGAAGCTCGCTCCCCGGCAGAACCCCCATCTCGGCGAGAAGGGCAAGAGCGATCGGCAGGTCGAAATGGCTCCCTTCCTTCAAGACATCGGCCGGGGAAAGGTTTGCGGTGATGCGCTTTGGCGGCAGCGAAAGGCCGAGAGAGGACAGGGCGGCGCGCACTCTTTCGCGCGACTCGGCGACCGCCTTGTCGGGAAGCCCGACCACGGTAAAGGCCGGAAGGCCGGAAGTGATCGTCACTTCGGTCTCGACCTCGATGACCTCGATGCCGCGAAAGGCGACCGTGCGAATTCGCGCGACCATTCCCGCCCTTTCTCGCAACCAGAAGGAGAGAGAGTGTAGGATGACGAGAGAGAGAGCGCCAGCGCCAAGGCGCCTCCTGTCGGTGCAGGAGGGCGCGCGGGAAGGCTTGGTTGCAGAGGCCCGATGCGGCCGCTAATTTTCTTTGCGACTATTGCGGAGGGGTGGCCGAGCGGTCTAAGGCGCACGCCTGGAGAGCGTGTAGACGGTGATGAATCGTCTCGCGGGTTCGAATCCCGCCCCCTCCGCCACTTCGGAACAGAACCGCGAACGCCGCTGCCCGTGGCCGCGCACCGAACCTTTCTTCCCCGGGCCCGTGACCTCAGCCGCGGCCGCCTTTTTCCGCCGGTTGATTCAGATCAATGCGGATAAGGGCTCCCATGAGGCCGAGGATTCCTCTTGCGATAAGCTGCCGTCGCCGGAGCCGAAGGCCCATCTCAAGGCCCATCTCAAGGCCCATCTCAAGGCCCATCTCAAGGCCCATCTCAAGGAAGGAAACGACATGCCGGACTGGAACAATTACACCGCTGGCCTCCACCGCGTCGGCGAGCGCACCTATGCCTATTTGCAGCCGGACGGCACCTGGGGTCTCAGCAACGCCGGTCTGGTCGTCGGCGGGGACGTCGCTTTCGCCTTCGATGCGCTTTGCGACATCCCCCGCACGCAGCATTTCCTGCGCGCGGCCGCCTCGGCCGAACCCAAGGCCGCCCGCACAATCGATATGGTGGTGATCTCGCACCGCCATCCCGACCACACCCAGGGTCTCCCCGCTTTCGAAAAGTGGCCCGGC
>JAJYIC010000330.1 GCA_021790295.1 Pseudomonadota bacterium
GGCGGGCGTGCTCTCACGCAATCTCGAAAAATCGCTGCACCGGGCGCTCGCCTATGCCAATGAGCGCCGTCACGAATATGCCACCCTCGAACATCTCCTTCTGGCTTTGACCGAAGACCAGGACGCGATCGCGGTGCTGCGCGCCTGCAATGTCGATGTCGAGCGCCTGCGTCGCGAGGTTCAGGGCTACGTCGACAACGAGCTTGCCAGTCTCGTCGTCAACCGCCGCGAAGACGCCAAACCGACCGCGAGCTTTCAGCGCGTCCTCCAGCGCGCCGCGATCCATGTTCAATCTTCCGGCCGCGAAGAGGTGACGGGCGCCAACGTCGTGGTGGCGATGTTCGCCGAACGCGAAAGCCACGCCGTCTATTTCCTGCAAGAGCAGGACATGACGCGGTTCGATGCGGTCAATTACATCTCGCACGGGATCGCCAAGGCGCCCGGACGCTCCGAGACCCGGCGGGTCCACGGCGCCGAAGAGGACGAGCGCCCGGAAAAGCCGTCGAAGCGAAGCCACGACGCGCTCGACGCCTATTGCGTCAACCTCAACAAGAAAGCGAAAAGCGGCAAGATCGATCCGCTCATCGGCCGCAAAGCCGAGATCGAAAGAACGATCCAGATCCTCTGCCGCCGTTCGAAAAACAACCCCCTTTACGTCGGCGAACCGGGCGTGGGAAAGACGGCGATCGCCGAAGGGCTGGCCCGGCGCATCGTCGAACGGGATGTGCCGGAGGTTCTTTTCGGCGCCCAGATCTTTGCCCTCGATATGGGGGCGCTTCTCGCCGGGACGCGGTATCGGGGCGATTTCGAAGAGCGCCTCAAAGCCGTTCTCGCCGAACTCGAAGCTCAGCCCGGCGCCATTCTCTTTATCGACGAAATCCACACGGTGATCGGCGCCGGAGCGACAAGCGGCGGAGCGATGGACGCTTCGAACCTGTTAAAGCCGGCCCTCCAAAGCGGCAACATCCGCTGCATCGGCTCGACCACCTATAAGGAATACCGCAACTATTTCGAAAAGGACCGGGCTCTCGTCCGCCGTTTCCAGAAGATCGACGTCAACGAACCGACGGTCGCGGAGACGATCAAGATCCTGAAAGGCCTCAAGCCCTATTACGAGCGCCATCACCGGGTGCGCTACACGGCCGAGGCGTTGCGCGTCGCGGTCGAGCTTTCGCACCGCTACATCGGCGACCGCAAGCTCCCCGACAAGGCGATCGACGTCATCGACGAGACCGGCGCGGCGCAGATGCTGCGTCCCGAAAGCCGCCGCCGCAAGACCATCACCGCGCGCGAAATCGAAGAAGTTGTCGCCAAGATCGCGCGCATCCCGCCCAAAAGCGTCTCGCGCGACGACCGCGAGGTGTTGAAAAATCTCGAACGCGATCTGAAGGCGGTCGTTTACGGCCAGGACAAGGCGATCCATGCGCTGGTGTCGGCGATCAAGCTCGCCCGCGCGGGCTTGCGCGAGCCCGAAAGGCCGATCGGCTGTTATCTTTTCTCCGGTCCGACCGGGGTCGGAAAGACCGAGGTGGCGCGCCAGCTCGCCAAAACCCTCGGCATCCAACTGACGCGTTTCGACATGTCCGAGTACATGGAAAGGCACACGGTTTCGCGTCTGATCGGGGCCCCTCCCGGTTATGTCGGTTTCGACCAGGGCGGGCTTTTGACCGACGCCATCGACCAGCACCCGCATTCGGTTCTGCTTCTCGACGAAATCGAGAAAGCCCATTTCGATCTGTTCAATATCCTTTTGCAGGTGATGGATTACGGCAAGCTCACCGACCACAACGGCAAGAGCGTCGATTTCCGCAACGTCATCCTCATCATGACGACGAATGCCGGGGCTTCGGAATTGGCAAAACCGGCGATCGGTTTTGGCAGCGGGGTGCGCGAGGGCGACGATCACGAAGCGATCAACCGCCTTTTCACCCCCGAATTCAGGAACCGTCTCGATGCGAGGATCACCTTCGCCGCGCTTTCGCCCGAGACGATCGGCCGCGTCGTCGACAAGTTCGTCCATGAACTGGAAGCCCAGCTTGCCGATCGCAATGTAAGAATTGCGCTCGACGAGGGCGCCCGGACCTGGCTCGGCGAGAAAGGCTATGATCCTTCTTTCGGCGCCCGCCCTCTCGCCCGCGTGATCCAGGAGCACATCAAAAAGCCTCTGGCGGAAGAACTCCTTTTCGGCCGCCTCGCGCGCGGAGGAGTGGTCCATGTCACCCGCAAGGAGGGGGAAGAGGGGCTTTCCTTCAGTTTCGAAGACGAGCCGCAGCCGCCCGCGCCGGCGGCGAAGGAACCGGCCTTCGTCGAATAATCGAGAGCAGGCTCGGGGACGACGCCTTCGCCGCCGCAAGGGTACCTAGAGAGCCGCGCGCAGGCTTTGGGCGCGAGGGCGAAGGGTGCCTGCGGCGCCAAACGAGCGGGCGAGCGCGTCTAGCCGCCGGCCGACGATCTCCCCGCAATAAAGAGGCGAGGAGGCCGGGACTTCGAGGATGAGCCGGCCGCCTTCGCGCAAAAGCCACGCCCCTTCCAAAAGATCGGTCGCCCCTTGCGAGAGCCCGTAGGCAAGGCGCAGGGCAAGACCAAGCCGCCTCGCCTCGATCCTCTTTCCTTCGTGGATAAGCCCCCTCGTCGCCTCCAGAACCCGATCGTCGCCCGCTCCCCCATAGCGGGCGTGAAGGACGGACGCGACAAACACCCTTTCTTCATGATCGAAGGGCGCGATCGATATCCTCAGGCTTCGGGTGAACGCCATCTCGGCGCGGTAATCGGGATGCTCTTTCCAGGCGATGTCGCTGAGCCAACAGGCGGCGCGATGGAGCCGGCGAGAGGAAGGAAGGTTGGCAAAAAGCGGCGCCGTCCATTCCTGAAGGCGATCGCCGTCGAGGCGAAAGCGGCTTTCCTTGGCGCCGATCGCCTTCGCGGCCGCGAGGAGAGGATCATCGCCTCCTCCCTCACCGCTCCCTCCCCCCTCGCCCCCTTCCTCTTCGCCGAGGAGGCTCGAGGCATAGCCCTCGCGCAAGCCGAAAGCCGAAAAGGTGATCCGGCGCGGCTCTGCCGCCGCGATCAGCCTTTCGAGGATCAAGGCGGCGAGAGGCACCACTTCGAGGCGCTTTTTCGAGATGGTGGTGATCTTGTCGAGCGATTTTTTCGACTGCCGCCAGAGGATGCCGAGAAAGCTTTCCGCTTCCCGGCGCGCAATCGTGTAGTGGTGGATGATGTGAAGGGGATAGTGCGCCTGATCCATATGCAGGCGCGCGATCGCACGCCACGCCCCGCCGACGAGATA
>JAJYIC010000331.1 GCA_021790295.1 Pseudomonadota bacterium
ATCTCCGGGTCTCGCTTTCTGCGCAAAAAGGCAAAAAGATCGTGCTTTATTTCTACCCGAAAGACGACACCTCGGGCTGCACCGCCGAGGCCGAAGGGTTTCGCGACGCTTTTGCCGAGTTTTCGCGCGCGGGGGCTCTCCTCGTCGGCGTCTCGAAGGACGCGGTCTCCTCTCACGACAAATTCAAGGCCAAATACGCTCTCCCTTTCACCCTTGCGAGCGACGCGGCGGGAGAAGTGTGCGGGCAATATGGCGTATGGGTCGAAAAAAGCCTTTACGGGCGCAAATACATGGGCATCGAACGCAGCACCTTTCTCATCGACGGCGAAGGGGTGCTGCGCGGCATCTGGCGCAAGGTCAAGGTCAAAGGCCACGCGGCCGAGGTGTTAAAGGCGGTCGAAGCCCTCTGAAGGCTGCGTGATCGTTTCGCCGCCCTCTTCCCGCTGCGGCGTTTCGGCCGCTTCGGCCGCCTCTCTCGGCGCGCCTTTCCCGGCCGTCTGATCGAGACGGCGCAACGCCTCGTCCCGGATGATCCGCGCCAGCTCCGGCTGGCGGCCCAAAAGCTCGCGGAAATGGGCGATGTCGAGAACGAGAAGGGTGGTCGGCATCAGCGTCACCACCGTCGCGCTGCGCGCGCTTCCGGTCAAAAGCGCGATCTCGCCAAAAAATTCGCCGGCCGCCATCTTGACCGGCTGCGGCCGAAGCCGGATCTGGACCTCGCCGGAGACGATGAAATACATCGATTCTCCGGCTTCGCCCCGGCGCATGACGGTGGCCCCGGCCTGGTAGTCGCGAGGCCGCAAAAGACGCGCCACCTCGGCGATGGTGGCGGCGCCGGCGCCCTGAAAAAACGGCACCTTGGCGACGAGGTCCCAGGTCCGCAAAAAGCTGCGGCGGCGCATCTCTTCCGCATAGCCGGTGGCGAGAATGCCCGCCCAAAGGGCAAAAACGAGGATCCCGCTCACCATCACGAGGCTCGCGAGAAAGCGCCCGAAAAACGTTTCCGGTACGGCGTCGCCGTAGCCGGTCGTGGTCAAGGTCTCGACCGCCCACCACAAGGCCTTGGGGATCGAGCCGAAAGTTTGCGGTTGCGCATCGCGTTCGAACAGATAGACAAGGCTCGCCGCGCTCACGAGCACGATCCCGAAACCGAGCAGGACCGCGAAAAGCTCCTGCCGGGCATGGCTGACGACGCGTTTGAGGCTTGCAAGCCCCGGCGAGTAGCGGACGAACTTGAAGGTCCAGACAAAACCGAAAAGGCTCGCATCCTTCGCGCCGAAGAGGAGGCCGAGCGGCAAAGGCACCGCCCCGAGAAGATCGAAAAACCCGGCAAGAGAGAAGGCCTGGGCGAAGCGGACGCGCCACCTCGAACGATGTTCGGCGCCCGGCGCGGCGGCGGCGAGAAAAAGCCGCAAGGCGTATTCGGCGGCGAAAAACCCTGCGACCGCAAAAAAGCCGATCGCCAGCGCCAGGCCATGGGCTTGGCGCAAGGATTGCGTGGTCTCGGCGAGAAGGATGACGACGCCCGCAGTCACCATCGCGTGATGGAGAGAGCGCCAGGCGCGCGCGCGAGCGCCTGGAGCGCCGGCCTGTAGAAGCGCGTAAAGGCGACCTCGGGTCATCCCTCATTCTATCCCGCTTTTCTTTGAGGGGACACGGGAAGCGGGCGGCCGCGAAGCGGGAGCGGCGCGGCAGGGGCGGCCGGAGCGGCCGGCGCGGCGGGCGCTTCCGGCGGCCGGCGATTTCTGCTATGGGAATAGGCCGAAAGTCCTTCAGCCAGTCTCGCGTGTCCATTCTTCCCAATTCCCGGAGAGCGATCCTCGCCTTTCTCCATGACACGCTCATGGCGGGGCTTTCGCTTGTCCTCTCGCTCTTTTTGCGTCTCGGCCCGGGGATTTCCCATTACCACCCGCGCCTGCTATTCGTTTATGTCGCGAGCTTCACCCTTCTCGCCGCCGCCGTTTTTCTCGCCACCGGCCTTTACCGCGGGATCTGGCGTTACGCCTCGCTGCCCGACCTTTTCGCCATCGCGCGCGCGGCGACGGTCACCATCTTCGTCTTTCTCGCGGCGATGTTTCTCGTCACCCGTCTCGACGCCTTTCCGCGCTCCACGCTTGTAATCGACTGGTTTGTGCTTTCCGCCCTTCTCGGAGGCCCGCGCCTTCTTTACCGCCTCGTCAAGGATCGCGGCCTCGACCACCTTTTCGAGAAAAGCCGCGAGAGGCGGGTGCCGGTGCTCATCCTCGGCACCAAGGACGGGGCCGACATCTTTATCCGCGAGATGGTGCGCGACCCGCGCGCCGTCTATCATGTGGTCGGCGCCCTTGCGGACAGCCCTTCGCGCGTCGGCCGTTCGCTTTACGGGGTGCCGGTCCTCGGCACCATCGCCGATCTCGAAGGCGTCGTCGCCCGCCTCGAAGCGCGGCGCCGGCGCCCGCAAAAGCTGATCCTCCCGTCGGGAAGCATCGCCCCCGCCCCTCTCGGCCGCCTTCTCGAACGTGCGGACGCTCTCGCCATCCCTCTTGCCCGCCTGCCGAAACTCACCCGTTTCGAACGCGACCTCGACGAGCCCCGGCGCATCGTCGAGCCGATCGCGCTCGAAGACCTTTTGGGCCGGCCGCAGGCGATCCTCGATCGCGAAGGGATGGCGACTCTCGTGCGCGGCAAAAGCGTTCTCGTCACCGGCGCCGGCGGCACCATCGGCGGCGAACTCGCCCGCCAGATCGCCGCGCTCAAACCGGCCCGCCTCGCCCTTGCCGACCACAGCGAGTTTGCCCTTTACGGGATCGACGTCGAGTTGCGCGAGCGCTTTCCGGGTCTTTCCGCGCCCGCCTATTTGCGCGACGTCCGCGACCGGCGGGAGGTCGACGACGTGATCGCCGAGGCCGCTCCCGACATCGTCTTTCACGCGGCGGCCCTAAAACACGTGCCCATCGCCGAGGCCAACCCGCTCGAAGCGATCCTGACGAACGTGGTTGGCACCCGCAACCTTGCCCTATCGGCGCGGGCTTTCGGGGTTTCGCAATTGGTCATGATCTCGACCGACAAGGCGGTCAACCCTGCGGGCGTGATGGGGGCGACGAAACGCCTCGCCGAAAGCTTCTGCCAGGCTCTCGATCTCGAAGAAGCGAAGAAAGCCGCCCTGCGCACCGGGGAGAAGATGGAACCGGGAACCCGCTTTACGACCGTGCGTTTCGGCAATGTCCTCGGTTCGACCGGATCGGTGGTGCCGCTTTTTCAAAGACAGCTTGCCGCGGGCGGACCCTTGACCGTCACCC
>JAJYIC010000332.1 GCA_021790295.1 Pseudomonadota bacterium
CGACGACCACATCGTATTCTGCGGCGACCATTCCTTCCTCCAGCCTTGTTCCTCGCCGCCAACGAGTAGCGCGAGGCCGGCAAGAAAGGCAAGGGCGGCACCGAAAGGCGAAATGAAGGCGCGAGGATGCGCCTCGCGAGGTGCGACAATTTGTGCTATTCTCGAAAAAGATTGCGGCCGGCGCGTCCGCAGCGGGCGGCCCTCGCCGGCCGGTGAAAGCTTTGCGAGGCGGCCATGAATGTCGAGTCGATCCTTCGCGGCAAGGGGCGTTCGGTGGCGACAATCGGCCCCGGGGAAACGATAAGCGAGGCGGTTCTGGCTTTGCGCGCCCGGAATATCGGGGCTCTCGTCGTCAGCGCCGACGGCGAGAGCGTCGACGGCATCCTTTCGGAGCGCGATCTCGTCCACGCTCTCGCCGATCGGGGGGAAGAGTTTTTGTCCTTGCGGGTGGAAGCGGTGATGACGCGGCGGGTGATGACCTGCGCGCCCTCCGACAGCGTCAGCGAGCTGATGGCCCAGATGACGCATCACCGCATACGCCATCTTCCGGTGCTCTGCGAAGGCCGGCTTTGCGGCATCGTCAGCATCGGCGATCTCGTCAAAAGCCGGCTCGACGAGATCGAAGACGAGGCGCGCTCTCTGCGCTCGTTTATCGCCGGCGCTTAGGGCGCGAGGCGCGCGTAAGATTCTTCTAGTCGCGGCGATAAGGGTAGCAGCGCGCGCGTTCGAGAGAGAGCCCGAGATGCTGGCCGAGGGCGCGGATCGCCTCGCCGTGCTCGACATAGGGGTCGCTGTTGGCGAGGCCGACGATGATCGGCCGGAAACTGCGATCCTCGTGCCCTCCGGGGGCAAGCATGGCGGTGGCGAGAGGGTTCCCCTCGCCGTCGCGCAAGGTCAGAAACATCGGCATCTCGCGCTGGATATGCGCTTTGAGCCCGATCTCCTGTTCGAAAGACACCTTTGAGGCCGGCTGATAGGTTTGTGCGGCCTTTTCCTGTTCACGGCGGAAAAATTTCTCGACCGCGTGCTTCATGACGTCCGATTCGGTGACGGCCTCGGCTTCGGTCTCGATGCGAAACCAGGTTTTGCCGCCAGGGGCATCACAGATGTATCTCATCACTCCTCCAAGATGGGCTTTCGGGCTCCGCGGGCGCAAAAGCGCGGCCGAACCTTTCGGGGAAAAGCTCCTTTCCAGGCGTTTGTGATCCTCGTGGAAGGCACCTCGGCAAGGCTCGTCGCGCTGGCCGCCGGGCGGCGCCTTTACGATAAAAGATGGCCGGCCTTTTGTCAGCGGTCGATCGCGCCATCCTCTTCGCGAGAAGCCGGCTCGGGCGGATCGGTCGCGGCCCGCCACAACGAGACGAGCGCGGCCATCACCGCCGGCCCCAAAAACAGCCCCAAGACGCCGAAAGTCTCCAATCCGCCGAGAATGCCGAAGAGAACCGCAAGAAACGGCAGGTGGGCCGCGCCGCCGATAAGCACCGGGCGCACCAGGTGATCGGCGATAAAGACGACGGCAAACCCGACCCCGAGAACCACCGCGGCCGCGGCGAGACCGCCCGCGCTCAAAAGATAAAGAGCCGCCGCGCAAAAGATGACCGGCGCGCCGAACGGGATGACCGCCAGGACCCCGGTCAAGGCGGCAACCGGAACGGCATTGGGCAAACCGACGGCAAGATAGGCGATGCCGATCAAGACCCCTTCCGCGAAACCGACGAGGACGAGGCCGTAGACTGTCCCTTGGACCGCAGAGACCATATGCGCTGCGGTCTCCTCGCCGCGGCGGCCGAAAAGGCGCCGGTTCAACGCCGACGCCCGCGCGGCGAGAGTGCGGCCGTCGCGAAGGAGGAAAAACAAGGCGAGAAGCGTAAAGAAAAAGATCGTCAGGCGATGGACCACCTCGCCGCCCAGTTCCTTCGCCGTTTCCGCCAAGGTTGCGGTGTTGATATGGGAGAGAAGCGCGCGCGCGGCGCTTGGGTCGCCGAGATACTGGCGCCATCCCTTGGCGGCCTGGGACCCGAAAACGGGCAGGCTCTCGACCCAATCGGGGACGGGGATTCCGGTTTTGCGCAGTTCGGTGACGAGGACGACGGCCCCATGTATGGCGCGCGCGACTTCGAGCCCGAGAAAGCTGATCGGAACGGCGAAAAGAAGCGCCAGAGCAAGAGTGAAAAGAAAGGGCGCGAGCGCCCTTTGCGCCCAGGCCGGAACCGCGCCGTCGATGCGCCGGTAAAGGGGCCAGGAGGCTATCGCAAAAACGGCGGCCCAGGCGAGCGCGGCAAGAAAGCTTTGCAGGATCCACAGACCGAGAACGACAAGGCCGAAGGCCGCCGCCGCCCCGGCGATACGCTCGGCATTGCGGCCCGATCGCGGCGCCGGCTCCTGCGGCCTCGCGGCACCCGGATCGGAAATCGCCGCCGTCTCGCGGAAAGCCGGAGAGGGTCTTTTCATTTCTCTTCTCGCGAGCGCCCACTCTCGCGATCTTGCGCGCGCTTGTCCATGGCGATAGTTTTTCCCTTCAACCGAGAACGCGTGCGGCGCCAACCGCGCGCAATGGAGGTCGATCGATGGGGTACAGCCTCGAAGAATTTGCCGAAGCCTGCCACCGGATCCTTTCCCATGATCCGGGGGTTGCGGGCCGCAACCGGGTTTGCGGCCTCCTGCGCGAGGTTCTCAAAGACCAGGCGTTTCTCGCCCGCCACCTCGGCGAAGAGGTGAGGGAGCGCGAGATCCTTTACGAAGACCCCGAACTCGGCTTTTGCATCCTCGCTCACGTCTATCGCGGCGCCAAGGACAGCCGGCCGCACGACCATGGCCCGACCTGGGCGATCTATGGCCAGGCGTCGGGCCAAACCGTGATGACGGATTGGGCGCTCGTCGAGCCGGCCTCAGAGGGAAGGCCCGGAAAGGTGCGCAAGCTGCGCGAATACACCCTCGGGCCCGGACAGGCCTGCGTCTATAACGAGGGCGATCTGCACTCCCCGCGCCGCGAGGGAGCGACAAGGCTTTTGCGCATCGAGGGCAGGAACGTCGAGAAGATCCGCCGCCTTCCTTATCTGCCGGTCGAGGCCGAAGCGGCTTGACCGGACCGCAGACCGCCTTTCGAGACCGCCTTTCGAGACCACCTTTTCAGATCGCCTTTTCGGCGCGCAAGGCGGCGATCTCTTCCTTCGAAAGCCCGAGGAGGCGGCCGTAAACCTCTTCCGTATGGGCGCCGAGAAGAGGAGCGGCCGTGATCGGCACTTTCGAGGCCGACATCTTGACCGGCCAGCCCGG
>JAJYIC010000333.1 GCA_021790295.1 Pseudomonadota bacterium
ATCATCGACACGCCTTCTGCCAGCGTCACATAAGCGATGGCGTAAGGAATGGGGGCGCGGCGCATGACGCTATAGGTATAGATCGTGCCTTCGCCTTTGGCCTCCTGCCACAGGGTCTTGTCGCTGAAACAGAACGGGCAGATCGCGCGCGGGTAGAAATGGACGGCGCCGCAGCCGGCGCATTTTTTGAGAAGGAGCTTGCCGCGCTCTGCGGCCTCCCAAAAAGGCTTCGTTTCGGGATTGGGCAGCGGAGCCGGAATCTTGCGCTCGCTTGCCATCATTCCTACTCCCTTTCCATGATGAGGGTTGCGGCGCCGTGGCGGGTGCCGAGAGAGCCGCCCGTTCCGTGCGCCAAAGCAAGATCGCAATTCCTCACCTGCACGGCCGGGTGCGCTTCGCCGCGCAATTGGCGGACCGCCTCGATGACCTTGGTGAGCCCGCCGCGGTTCGAAGGGTGATTGTTGCAAAGCCCGCCGCCGTCGGTGTTGAAGGGGAGCCGGCCGACGCCTGAGATCAGATTGCCGTCGGCGACAAACCTTCCCCCTTCGCCTTTTGCGCAAAAGCCGAGATCCTCGATCTGCATCAGGACGGTGATCGTAAAGCTGTCGTAGATCGAGGCGTATTTGATGTCTGTGGGGCGTATGCCGGCCTCGGCAAAGGCGGGAGGTCCCGACCAAACGGCGCCCGAATAGGTGAGATCGACATGCCCGCCCATCTGTCCTTTCGGCGCCTCGCCATGGCCGATGACGCGGACTTTCGGCCTTTTGAGGCTGCGGGCGACCTCGGGGCTGGCGACGATGATGGCGCCGCCGCCGTCGCTGATGACGCAACAATCGAGACGGTGCAGAGGATCGGTGATCACCGGCGAGGCGAGGACGTCTTCGACGGTGACGAGCTCGCGCAGCATCGCATGGGGGTTGTGCTGAGCGTGGTGGGAGGCGGCGACCTTGATCCAGGCAAGCTGTTCGCTTGTCGTCCCGTATTCGTACATGTGGCGCATCGCGCACATCGCGTACATGTTGGCGGTCGCCGCGCCGTAAGGCGCTTCGAACTCGGAATCGGGCGCGTTGGTGGCAGGGCGCGACGCCGTCCCGGTCGCCATCCCTTCGCTTCGCGGGCGGCCGGCAAGGGTGATGAGGGCGATCCGGCATTTGCCCGCGGCGATCGCTTCGGCGGCATGGCCGACATGAAGGATGTATGAGGAACCGCCGGTATCGGTCGAATCCATGTGGCTGAGTTTCAAGCCGAGATAATCGACCATCGGCAGAGAGCCGAGCCCCGAGGGCTCTCCGGCAAAGAAATACCCGTCGATGTCGCTTTTCGAAAGACCGGCGTCTTCGAGCGCGCCCTTTGCCGACTCGGCGTGAAGCGCAGCCACCGATTTGTCGTCGGCCTTGCGCGTCGGGTGCTCGTAAACGCCGACGACATAGGCCTTTCCCTTGATGCTCATCGCGCGCGTTTCCTCGAAAGTGGAGTGCCGCGCGATGGGATACCGTTCGGCGCTTGCGGTCAATCCCGGAAAGAGGCCACGCTCAGGGGGTGGGCGGGGAGAGGAGGGCGATCTCGCTTTCGCCGTAACCGAGGTCGCGCAGGATCTCGCGGCTATGTTCTCCGAGGCGCGGCGGCGGCAGGCGGAAAGGCTCGCCCGGAGAATCCGAAAAAGAGACCGGGACCGCCGTCGTCAGCATGCGTCCTTCGCTCGGGTGTTCGACCTTTTCGAAAAGCCCGATCTCTTTGAGATAAGAGTCTTCGAGGAGCGCTGCGAGTTCGGTGACGACCCCGTTCGGCACATCGAAACGGTCGAATCTTTCCCGCCACTCCGCGGTCGAACGCTGCGCGAGCCTTTCGCCCGCGATCCGGTAAAGTTCTTCGATGTTTTCGGTGCGCCCGGAAAGCGTCGAAAAGCGTTCGTCCTCGGCGAGTTCGGGGCACTCCAGAGCGGCGAAAAAATTGCGCGATTGCTGGTCGGTGGTGGCGAGGATGCAGATGTGGCCGTCGCGGGTCGGGAAGGGGCGGCGCTCCTTTGTCAGGATGCGCGGGTAGCCGACGCCCTTTTCCGCTTCGTCGAGGGTGCCCCACCACAAATGATCGACGAAATTGAACGCGACCATGGTCTCGTACATCGGCACATGAACCTCTTCGCCTTTGCCGCTTCTTTCGCGGGCAAAGAGGGCAAAGCCGATGGCCGAGGCGAGGACCTGGCCGCAAAGCTTGTCGCAAAGCGCCATAGGCACATAGGAAGGGGCGCCCGATTGCAGCCCGTTCAAGGCGGCAAGGCCGCTTTCGCCCTGGATCACGTCGTCGAAGGACGGGCGGTCGCGGTAACGCCCCTCTCTTTTGTAACCGCTGGCCGAAGCGTAGACGATCCCGGGGTTGCGCTGGGCCACATGGGGATAATCGAGGCGCAGGCGCGCGGCCGCGCCGGGGCGCATGTTGTGGACGAAAACATCGGCCCTCTCGACGAGACGCAAAAGCGCTTCGCGCGCCTCCTCCCGTTTCAAATCGAGGACGAGGCTCTTCTTGTTGCGGTTGATATTGAGAAAATAGGCGCCCATGCCGGGATGGCGCGCGGGTCCGAGGGCGCGGATCGGGTCGCCTGCGGGAGCCTCGACCTTGATCACTTCGGCGCCCATATCGCCCAAAAGCTGGGTCGCCGAAGGCCCAAGAAGAGCGATCGTCAAATCGAGGACGCGCACGCCCGCAAGTGGTCCCGACATTCCCCCTCCTTGTCCCGAAGCCGCGCCCTCAACATCGCATAAATTTTCCGCCGCCGCTTTCCTTTTGCCGGTTCCCATTGCGCTTGACCACAGGCGATCCTCGTTAGAGGCTCTTTGGCGCGAGCCTTGGAGGGAAGGACCATGGGACCGCTCGAAGGGGTGAGGGTCGTCGAACTGGCCGGCATCGGGCCGGCGCCGATGTGCGCGATGCTTCTCGCCGAACAGGGGGCGAGCGTCATCCGCATCGAAAGGCCGGGGCCGAGCGATCTCGGATTTTCGCGGCCGCGGCGCTACGATCTCCTTTTGCGCGGGCGTCCCGCGATCGCGGTCGATCTCAAAAGCGGCGACGGGCGGGGGCTCGTTTTGCGCCTGCTCGATGCGGCCGACGCCTTGATCGAAGGCTTTCGTCCGGGGGTGATGGCGCGTCTGGGATTGGGTCCCGACGTTTGCCTCGAACGAAACCCGCGCCTCGTCTACGGCCGCGTCACAGGCTGGGGGCAAGAGGGCCCTCTCGCGTTGGCCGCCGGTCACGACCTCAATTACATCGC
>JAJYIC010000334.1 GCA_021790295.1 Pseudomonadota bacterium
TTGCGCAAAGGCTCGAGGCGGCGGGCGCGTTCCTTTTCGACCTCGATCGCAAAACCGACATTGCCCTCGCGGACGACGAGCCCCGAAATCATGCCGAGGGAAACGATATCGGCGCCCTTGTCGGGATCGGCGACCCGGCGCAAGGCATCGAGGATCTCTTCTTCGCTGACGAGGGCCATTCGCCTCTCCCCTTCGAGGTGGCATGTCGCGGGCAAAGGAGAAATCCCGTCCGCCTTTGCGCCGGCTGAGGGCGCGGCCGGCTTTGCCCGATTTGGGAAGGGCGGCGGCGCTTGACAACACCCGCGCGAGCGTTCTCTATCGAACAGCGCCGTCGGCGCCGGGGCCGCAGCATGCGGCCGGGGAGGAGACGCAGGCGAGCCGCGGAAGGGTTGAGGGCTCGATGATCTGGAAAAGTCAGAGCGGCGGTCCCTGGGGCGGCGGTCCGCGCGGCCCCTGGGGCGGCGGTCAGCGCGGCGGCGGCTCGCCCGGCGGCAACGGCGGGGATGGAGGAGGGCGCCCTCGGCCCCCGAGTTTCGAAGAGATGCTGCGCCGCAGCCAGAACCGCTTTCGCCGCGTCCTCCCCGGAGGCTTCGGCACGGGGACGGGGGTCGGCCTCGTCGCGCTTGCCATCTTTGTCATCTGGCTCGCCAGCGGCTTTTATGTCGTAAGGCCCGACGAAGTCGGCGTCGTTCTGCGTTTCGGCGCCTACGCCCGCACCACAGGGCCCGGTCTCAACTACCACCTTCCCGACCCCATAGAATCCGCGCTGACGCCGAAGGTGACCCGGGTCAACCGCATCGACATCGGCTTTCGCAGCGAAGAGAATGCGACCGGGCAGCGGGTGCGCGGCGAGGATATACCGAGCGAATCGCTGATGCTGACGGGCGATGAAAACATCGCCGACGTCAACTTTGCGGTCTTCTGGTACATCAAGGACGCAAAGGCTTATCTTTTCAATATCCGCGCGCCGGAACATACGGTCAAGGCCGCCGCCGAAAGCGCGATGAGCGAAGTCATCGGCGAGAACCCTCTGGCGATGGAGCTTTCCGCCGGGCGCGCGACGATCGAATCCGAAACCAAAAAACTTTTGCAGCACCTTCTCGACGACTATCACTCGGGGATCGAAATCACCCAGATCCAGTTGCAAAGGGTCGATCCGCCTTCCCCCGTCATTCCTGCTTTCCAGGATGTGCAGGCCGCGCTCGAAGACCGCGTGCGCTTGCAGAACGAGGCCGAATCTTACGCCAACGACATCGTTCCGCGGGCGCGCGGCCAGGCGGCGGCGATCATCCAGGCCGCCGAAGGCTATCAGCAAAAGGTCATCGCCCAGGCCGCAGGCGACGCCGCCCGTTTCGACAAGGTCTATCGCGCTTATGCGGTAGCGAAGACGGTGACGCGCCGGCGCCTTTACATCGATACGATGGAAAAGATCCTCGCCGACAGCAACAAGGTGATCATCGACAAAAGCGCCGAAGGCGGCGCCGGGGTCCTGCCCTATCTGCCCCTTCCCGCTTTGAAGAGCGGAAAGGCGCCGGCCGGCGCGGCGACTGCGGGCTCGAGCACGGGAGAAGGGCGATGAACCGCCGCCTTCTCTGGGCCGTCGCCGCGGGGCTGATCGCCGCCGGCATCCTTCTTACCAACGTCTTTTTTATCGTCTACCAGACCGAGCAGGCGATCGTCCTCGAATTCGGCAAGCCGATCCGGGTCGTCCGTCAACCGGGCCTCGGCATCAAGTGGCCCTTTGTCGAGAATGTGGTCTATTACGACAAGCGCCTTCTCGATGTCGAACCGCCCCCCGAAGAGATCATCACCGCAGACCAGAAGCGGGTCGTCGTCGATACCTATACGCGCTATCTGATCGCCAACCCTCTTCTCTTCTACCAGGCCGTGGACACCGAGGCGGGAGCGCGGGCAAGGCTTGCCGCCATGGTCAGCGCCAGCCTGCGGCAGGTGATCGGCACGGTGCACCTTTCCGCGGTTCTTTCGACCGCGCGCTCGTCGATCATGCATCAGATCCGCGACGGGGTGAGGGATCAGGCCAAGTCGTTCGGCATCGACGTCGTCGATACCCGCATCAGGCACGCCGACCTGCCGCCGCAGAACAGCGAGGCGGTCTATAAGCGCATGATCTCGCAGCGCCACCAGCAGGCGGCGCTTTATCGCGGCGAAGGCTACCAGGCGGCGGCGACGGTGCGCGCCAAGGCCGAACGCGACCGCACGGTCATCCTCGCCCAAGCGCAAAAGAAGGCGCAGGAGGTCCGCGGCTCCGGCGACGCGACGGCAATCGCCACCTACGCCAAGGCTTACGGGCAGGACGAGCGCTTTTTCGCCTTTTATCGATCGCTCGAAGCCTATCAGGCCGCGCTCGCCGGCAAGAACACGACCTTTGTCTTGACCCCGCGCAGCACCTTCTTCCGCTACTTCGAAAGCGCGAGCGGCGCCGCGGCGCCGGCGAAAGCCGGCTCCGCGCAGGCGCACGCCTCTTTCGGCCGCGCGGAGGGGCGCGCGCCTTCGGCCGACCGTCCGGCCGGGCGGCGGTGAAGGGGAGGCGCCTGCGCCAAACTCGGGCCTTCTTCGACGCCTCCGGGCGCAGGCGATGAAGGATTTCGCCACCGCTTTCGCTCTTGTCCTCGTCATCGAAGGCACTCTTTACGCGCTCTTTCCGGAAGGGATGAAACGCGCGGCGGCAAGGGCGGCCCGGATTCCCCCTCAGGTTTTGCGCCTGGCGGGGCTCGCCGCCGCCGGGGCCGGAGTGATGCTCGTCTGGCTGGTGCGGCGTTAGCCCTCGCGTATACTTTCGCTCTCCCTTCGCGTATATTTTGGCAAGGAAGCGGCAGCCTTTGCGGCCGCGACAGAAACCCTTTCAAACCCGCAGGGAGCAGTTGCGGTGTGGTCCGTTAGCAAAAGCCCGGGGCGCTTTCTGCCCGTGCTTGCGGCCGTTCTTCTGATCTTCGCCCCGGCAACGCCCGTTGCCGCCGGCGCCGCCCCCGCGAGCTTTGCCGATCTCGTCTCACGGCTTCTCCCCGCAGTCGTCAACATCTCGGCCGTAGAGACGGGGACAGCCCGCGGCGCCGCCTCCCCTTCCGCGAAGGCTCCGCAAGGCTCGCCTTTCCACGAGTTCTACCGCCATTTCTTCGGCAGCAAAAAAGGCGCCGGCCGGCTGTGGCAGGCCGAACCGGAAACCGCGCCCGAAAAGGCGACCGCCCTCGGCTCCGGTTTTATCATCGACCCCGAGGGCTATGTCGTCACCAACAACCACGT
>JAJYIC010000335.1 GCA_021790295.1 Pseudomonadota bacterium
CGAGTTTGTATGACGCGCGAGGGTCGGGAGGATTTTCGCCATCCTGCGGCAAGACTTAAAGAGACGCCCGCGGCTTGGCAAGCGCGGCGCCCTCGGGCGCCCGCGGGGCAATGGCGCCTGTGCCTCTTCGCTCTCGCGAGAGAATGTGCCGTTCCTGATCTGCGTCAATGCCTTGTTCGACGATTCTCCCTCAGCTTCCTCTCCCGCAGCGTAGGAGGGAGGAATGGCGATGGTTCCGCCCCTTTCAAAGGCGCAGGTCAAGGCCGTCTTCGACGAAGGTCTCTTGCAGTTCGAGGTTGCGGCCGGCGCGGCCATGGAAGAACTCTGTCTTCTGCTCGCGAGTTACGAGAAAAGCCGCGGCCACCCGCTTTCCGTCAAGGTCATCCTGCCTTGGCCCGCGCGCGGCAATCCCCGGCTTCGGTCGGGGCGTTTTCTGCCGGCAATGGCCGCTCGCCGCCGCGATCGAAGCGCAGATGGAGGCGCTGAAGGGCGCAAACTGACGGCGCTCGTTTCTATTGCGGGCGCGACAGATTCCTTGAGTGACAGGCGAGCGAAACCCGCAGAAACGCTGGTGGGCGCGAGAGGGATCGAACCTCTGACCCCTCCCGTGTGAAGGGAGTGCTCTCCCGCTGAGCTACGCGCCCCGGCCCGCATATAGGGATTGGCCTTGCCGCGCTGTCAAGCCGCTCTCCGGGTGAAAGGCGGATCGAGAGAGAAGGGGTTTCGGCGGCTCAAGGAGCGGAAAGCGGGCTCGGGGCTCTTTTTTCGAGGGGCCGGGCGGCCGCGGCCGGCACAGCCGAAGGGCGCCGGTTTCGGCTTCAAGAAGCCGCGGCGAATTGGCTCTTTATGATATGGATCAATGATTTTCGGCCTCTTCGCGGCGATCTTCCAAAAGGAGGGAACCGACAGGATTCCGCGCCGGCCAAGAAGGGCGGCAAAATAAGGATCGCCTTGCTGCGGCAATAGCGGCGGGAAGCGCGGCGATCTCGAAAGGCCGTGCGAAGAGGGTTCGAGGAAACCCGGATCGCGGCGGGATAGAGGGGTTGCCGCCAGGAACGGAAGAAAGGCGCCATGAAATCACTCAATGCTGTCAGGACATCGGGCATCGGGGCGCTTGCCGGGTTGGCCGGGGGGCTTGCCGAAATCGGCTGGGTCATTCTTTACGGGGCCGTTACGGGAGCGCCGACGGAGCCGGTCGCGCGCGGGGTGGTGGGCTCGCTCCTGCCTGCCTTCGCCGCATCCTCCTGGTCGCCCTCTCTCGGCATCGTCATTCACCTCGTCCTCGCGGTTCTTCTCGGATTGGGCCTCGCTTTCGCTTTTCGCTTTATCTCCAGCCGCTTTGGCGCCGCTCCTTCCGAGTTCGGTTTTGCCATCATCGTTCTCGCGGCCGTATGGGCGGGAAACTTTTTCCTGGTTCTGCCCCTTCTCAACCCTGCTTACGTCCATCTTTTGCCTTTGGGGGTGACGCTCGTCTCCAAATTGCTGTTCGGCGTTACGGCGGCGGCGGTCCTGCGCGCCGATCGGGCGCAGCGCGAGAGGAAAGCCGCCGCGTAATCGCCGGCGCCCGCGTTTGCGGCTGCGAAACTTTCCTCTAACCGGGCTTTCACCGCAAAGCGCCGGACGATGGCGCGGTCATGCTGAAAGGGGAAGCAGAGCGTTTCCTCTCTCGCAGCCCCGAAGAGCTGTTCGATCTCGCCGCCGACGTCGAGCGCTATCCCGAATTTCTGCCGTGGTGGAGTAGCGCTCAAGTGCGCGAGCGGGATAGCGAGGGCTACCTTACCGACCAGACCGTCGGCATCGGTCCTTTGCGCCTCCGCTTCGAATCGAAGACGATCCTTTTGCGGCCAAAGCGCATCGAGGTTAGCTCGCACGAGGCTCCGTTTCGCCGGTTGCGTCTCTCCTGGTCATTCACCCCCGAACCCGGCGGCTGCCGGGTCGGTTTTGCTGTCGAACTCGATTTCACCTCGCGCCTTATCGAAAAGGTCGTCGAACGCCTGCTCCCAGGGGTCGCGAGCGCCATCATCGACGCCTTCGAAGCGCGCGCCCGCCGCTTGCCGCAAGCGGGATAAAGAGGGCAGGGCGGCCGGCTTTCCCGCCAGGGAGAGCCTCGCCCCGGTTTCCCCTTGTCATCGCGAGAGCGAGCCTTCACGCTCGCGGGATGGCGCAATCGCCGCTTTCGCCCGAAGAGCTCTTCGGGCGCCTCGAAGCGCTCGGCATCAGAGGGCGCACCTACAGCCATCCCCCGGTTTTCACCGTCGCCGAAGCGGCGGCGCTGCGCGGCAACCTTCCGGGAGGGCATTGCAAATGCCTTTTCCTCAAAGACAAGAAAGGCGGATTGTGGCTCGCCGTCCTTCTCGAAGAGCGCAAGGTCGATTTGAAAAAGCTCGCGCTTTTCCTCAGCGCGCCGCGCTTTTCCTTTGCCGGGCCCGAACTTCTTTTCGAGGTTCTCGGAGTGAAGCCGGGGAGCGTCACCCCTTTCGCGCTTGCGAACGACGTTCTTCATCGCGTCCGGGTCGTGCTCGACAAAGAGATGCTGGAAATGAGCCTTCTCAACTACCACCCTCTCGTCAACGACCGGACGACGGCGCTTTCGCCCACCGAGCTTTTGCGCTTTATCGCCGCTTGCGGACACGATCCTCAAATCCTCGATTTCGCGCCGTTTTCGCCCGCTCAAGATGCGCAGCAAAAAAGCGACGGTTCGGGGCAGGATTTTTCGCCCTAGCGCCTGCGCACGCGGATTTGACCCCCGCGCCGTTCTCCTACCCCGTCGACAGCCAGACCCGGCGCAGCCCCTGTCCAGTGTGAGAAATGTGGGCTAGGTTTGCCGGCCGCCTTCGAGGCGACGAAAAGAGGGAGAAGCGGGAATGGCAGGACCGGCAATTCGGAATTTTCGGCAGCTCGCGCAACATACGCTCGACGGCTTCGGAGGGATCGGCGAAGGCATGTCGATCCAGGTGACGAAAGAGGGAAGACGCATCCTCTGGCTTGCGCATGAAAGCGCACCGAAGAACTTTACCGCCGTCGACGTCAGCGATCCGCGCGCGCCAAGGCTCGTCGTCCAGACCGATCTGCCGCAAGCCCATATGCGCTCCAATTCGCTCGAGACGGTCGGCGACATCATGGCCGTCGCCTATCAGACGACGCGCCCCGGGCTCGAACCGGCCGGGGTCGAACTCTTCGATATCGCGGTTCCGGAAAAGCCGCGCCGGATCGGTTTTTTCGACTGCTCCGGGCCCTTTTCGCGCGGCGTTCAC
>JAJYIC010000336.1 GCA_021790295.1 Pseudomonadota bacterium
CGGCCTTGCACAAAGGCGTGCCGTTGCCGCGCCCGGTCGAGCGGCGCTACGAAAAGGTGAAGGCCGAAGTCGTCGACAACGTCAAGCGCGTGCGCCTCAACAACACCCGCATCGAAGGCCTCGTCGAGCAGCTTTATGACCTCAATCGCCGGCTTTTGGCAGGCGAAGGCAGCCTTTTGCGCCTGGCCGAAATGGCCGGCGTCAAGCGCCAGGAGTTTCTCTCCCAGCATCTCGGCAATGAACTCGCCTCCGGTTGGGTCGAGCGCGTCAGAGAGCTGCCCGATCCCTTCTGGGGCAAGCTCGTGCACACGCATGCTCTCGAAATCGCCAAGCATCGCACCGCGATCGCCGCAATCGCGCGCGAAACCAAACTGCCGATTACGGAATTCCGCCGCATCGTTCAGACCGTTCAGCGCGGCGAGCGCGAAGCCAGCCGGGCCAAAAAGGAAATGGTCGAGGCCAATCTTCGCCTCGTCATCTCGATCGCCAAGAAATACACCAATCGCGGTCTGCAATTCCTCGATCTCATCCAGGAAGGCAATATCGGCTTGATGAAGGCGGTCGATAAATTCGAGTACCGCCGCGGCTACAAATTCTCGACCTATGCGACCTGGTGGATACGCCAAGCCATCACCCGTTCGATCGCCGACCAGGCGCGCACCATCCGCATTCCGGTGCATATGATCGAAACGATCAACAAGCTGGTGCGCACCTCGCGCCAGATGCTGCACGAGATCGGCCGCGAGCCGACGCCGGAAGAGCTTGCCGAAAAGCTGGCGATGCCTCTCGAAAAGGTGCGCAAGGTTCTCAAAATCGCCAAGGAGCCGATCAGCCTCGAAACCCCGATCGGCGACGAGGAGGATTCCCATCTCGGCGATTTTATCGAGGACAAGAATGCGATCCTCCCGGTCGATGCGGCGATCCAAGGCAATCTGCGCGAGACGACGACGCGGGTCCTCGCCTCTTTGACGGCGCGCGAGGAGAGGGTCTTGCGCATGCGTTTCGGCATCGGCATGAACACCGATCACACGCTCGAAGAAGTCGGCCAGCAATTCTCGGTGACCCGCGAACGGATCCGCCAGATCGAAGCCAAGGCCTTGCGCAAATTGAAACATCCGAGCCGCTCGCGGAAGTTGCGCAGCTTTCTCGATACCTGACTGGTGCCGTGGTTGGGATGTTCGCAAGATCGCCGGATATCAAAGTCGGGGCGAACTTCGAAACCAAAACGACGCTGGAAATCAATAATTTGCTGGTGTCCTTTCAATTTTGAAATTCGTCTCGCGGCCGATAGTGAGGTCATGCGAATTTCAGAATCGGGACACTAGGGCCCGTAGTTCAGCTGGTCAGAACGCGCCGCTCATAACGGCGTTGTCGCAGGTTCGAGTCCTGCCGGGCCCACTTTTTTGCAGGCGCCAAGAGCGATAAAGGCGGCGCCGAAAAGAAGGCCTTCGAGAAAAGGCTCGAAAGGGGCGAAAAGACGGGCGCAAAGGGCGGTTGGCGGGTAATGGACGGCGCCTTTGAGAGCGACGAGCTCGAGCCCCGCTTTTTCGGTGAGAGCGGCAAGTTCGCGCGCGCTCAGAAACCGTGCGGCCCGCCATAAAGAGGAACCGAAAAGAGCGCGCAGGCGGCGGATCGCGGCCCAACTGCTGAAAAGGCCGAGTTCGCCGAGGACGAGCCTTCCGCCTGGACGCAGAACCCGCGCCATCTCGCGGAAGGCGAGCGGCGCGTCGGCGACAAAAGAAAGAACGGTGACGGCGAGGACGATGTCGAAAGAACCGTCGGCAAAGGGGAGCCGCTCGATGCGCCCTTCGAGAAAGCGCGCCGTGATCCCTTCCCTTCGCGCCCGCTCCCGCGCCGAAGCGAGCATCGCGCTATCGGGATCGAGACCCGTAGCCTTGGCCCCGCGCGCCGCCGCCAAAGCGAGAAGCCTGCCGTCGCCGCAGCCGGCGTCGAGAAGACGGCGTCCCTCGAGAGGCCCCGTAAGCTTGAAGATCAAATCCTCTTCGAGCCTCTCGGTGATCCTTCCGAGAGCGCTCGCGCGCCAGCGCTCATAGGCGCCGGGGCCGACGGCCGTCAATGCCTCCATTCTCGTCCCCAAAGCGCGCTTTACCGATTGCCCGGGCTGACCCTATTCTCTGCGGCAAAGCATGATCGTCGCGAAAGAATTTCTGCTCCTCGGCGCCGCCGCCGCCATCGGCTTTTTGCATACCGTCGTCCCCGACCACTGGGTGCCGATCACCCTTCTTGCGCGCGAGCGCGGCTGGTCGCAAGGCGAGACCGCGGGCGCGGCTTTTGCCGCCGGCGCCGGGCATGTCGTCTCGACCCTTGTGATCGCCTTTCTCGCCGCCGCTTTAGGGATCGCCTTTGCGGCCGGGCTCGGCGGCCTTCTCGACGTCTTCTCGAGCCTCGCCCTCGTTCTTTTCGGCGGCGCGATCGCGCTCCTGTCGTGGCGCGAGATCCATTCCGCAAAGGGCGGGGAGAACGAAGGAAAAAGCCTCCACGACAATGAAGCCGAAGGCGCTTTTGCAGCCGAACGGGCCGCCGCCCCCTTTGCCCAAAAGCCGTTTGCCGACGCGCTTTATCTGCCGCTCGGCGCAGGGGCGCAGGCGGTTCTGACCCACACTCACACGCACCGCCACGGAAAAGGAAAGGCGCATACGCACTTCCACGATCACGACAGGGAGGGCCCCCATCCTGCGCCTGCCTCTTCTCTCTCGGAGCCGCCTCTCCACCGGCACTCTCACCCTATGCCGGCGCGCGCCACGCTCCTCCTCATCCTCGGCTCTTCACCGATGGTCGAGGGGATCCCCGCATTCTTCGCCGCGGCCAAATACGGGCTTTCCTTTCTCGCCCTGATGGCGGCCCTTTTTGCCGCCAGCACGATTGCAACCTATGTCGGGCTTTCCCTTTTCTCCCTACGCGCGCTCGAACGGGTACGCCTTGGTCCCGTCGAGCGGTACGGCGAAGTTTTGAGCGGCGCCCTGATTGCCCTTTTGGGTCTCCTTTTCGCTCTTCTCTCGCTTCACTCGGGAGGGTTTCCGAAGATCGCCGCATAGACGAGCCGGCGCATCAGATAGCGGTAGTGAAGCCGCTTTTCGGGGGCGAGAAGCATCAGCACGACGATCAGCTTTTGCGCGGGATCGATCCAGAAATAGGTGCCGTGAACCCCGCCCCAGAAATAGTCGCCGACCGATCCCGGCAAAGGGCAATGCCCCGCCCTTGTCCGCACCGCACATCCCCGGCCGCACCCGT
>JAJYIC010000337.1 GCA_021790295.1 Pseudomonadota bacterium
GCCAACAAGGAGGTTCTGGTTTGCGCCGGCTCTCTCGTGATGGCGGAAGCGAAACGGTGCGGAGCGACGCTGCTTCCCGTCGACAGCGAACACAACGCGATCTGGCAATGCTTTGATTCTTCTCGCGTCGAGGCGATCGATCGGATTATCCTGACGGCGAGCGGGGGACCGTTTCGGGAGAGAAGCCTTGCCGAGATGCGCGGGGCGACGCCCGCCGAGGCCGTCGCCCACCCCAATTGGCGCATGGGAGCGAAGATTTCGGTCGACTCGGCGACGATGATGAACAAAGGGCTCGAACTCATCGAAGCGCACCATCTTTTCGGCCTCGAGTCGGAACGGATCGACATTCTCGTGCATCCGCAATCGATCGTGCACGGCCTCGTTACCTATCGCGACGGCTCGGTTCTCGCCCAGCTCGGAAGCCCCGATATGCGCACCCCCATCGCCTATGCGCTCGGCTGGCCAGAGCGCCTTGCGGCGCCGACCAAAATCCTCGATCTCGCGGCGATCGGGCGACTGAGTTTCGAGCCTCCCGACGAAGGGCGCTTTCCCTCTTTGCGCATTGCACGCTGTGCCCTCGAAGAGGGAGGCGGGATGACGACGGTGCTCAATGCCGCAAACGAAACCGCGGTCTACGCCTTTCTCGACGGCCGGATCGGCTTTCTCGACATCGCCGATGTGGTCGAGCGCACGCTCGCTCTCGTTCCCGCGGGCGAAATCAACTCGCTCGACGACGTCCATAATTTTGACACCACGGCGCGCGAGATTGCACAAAGCCAGATTGCACAAGGATTGCCTGCCCTGCGCGCCAATGCGCGCGGCGCCGAAGCGATGGGTCAGCGATGATCGAAGTTTTGCGCCACGGCCTTTTCGATATCGGGCCGTTTCTTCTGGTCCTGACCGTGCTCGTCTTCGTGCACGAGTTCGGGCACTACTTTTTCGCCCGCCTGTTCGGGGTCAAGGTCGAGGTTTTCTCGATCGGTTTCGGGCCGGAGCTTTTCGGCTGGCGCGACAAGGCCGGGACGCGCTGGAAATTCAGCCTCGTCCCTCTCGGCGGTTATATCAAGATGTTCGGCGAAGGCCTGCCGGGGTCGAGCCCGCCCTCCGAGGGCGCCAGGCTTTCCCCGGGCGAAGAAAAGGAATCCTTCCAGGCAAAAAGGCTTCCACAACGCGCGGCGATCGTGACCGGAGGCCCGGCGTCGAACTTCCTCTTCGCCATCCTTGTCCTCGCGGTCCTGTTCGCGGCTTATGGCCGTCCCGTGACCCCTGCCGAAGTCGGGAAGGTCGAGGCGGGAAGCGCGGCCGCGGTGGCGGGGATCCGTCCCGGCGATGTGATCCTCGCGATCGGCGGCAAGCCCATCACCCGTTTCGAAGAGCTTCAGAATGCGGTGCGCCCGAGCGCCGGGGTGCCTTTATCGATCCTCGTCAGGCGCGGCGGCAAGACCGTCACGCTCAGCGCGACGCCGCAACCCAAAGAGGTCACCGATCGTTTCGGCAAGCACCGCGAGGTGGGCTTCCTCGGCATTTCCCATTCGGGCGTCGTTTACGTCAAGGAAAAGCCGATCCCCGCACTCCTCAGTTCGGCCGAAGAGACCTGGAACCTCTCGGCCGAGACCCTTCGCGCGTTCTGGCAGATGCTGACCGGAAGGCGCGGCACAGAGGATCTGGGCGGACCTTTGCGCATCGCGCAGCTTTCGGGGCAGGCGGTCGAGGGCGGTTTTGTCGCGGTGCTCTGGCTTCTCGCCGTGTTGTCGATCAATCTCGGCCTCATCAACCTGTTCCCGGTTCCGGTGCTTGACGGAGGCCATCTTTTGTTTTATGCGGCCGAGGCGATCCGCGGCAAACCTCTGGGGCAGAGGACCCAGGAATACGGGTTCCGCATCGGCTTGGCCCTGGTCCTCAGCTTGATGATCTTTGTCACCTGGAACGATCTCGTTCATCACCTGACGTGGCGTTTTTGAAAATCCGAGCCGGCTGACGCAAACGGGGAGCCTCGAGCGGGGCTCGGAGGGGCGGGACGCTTTGCTGCACAAATTTCCGAGGTTTCTGGTTTGGCCGCTGTTGGCGGCTCTGTTCGCGGGGCTCGCCTTGTGGGCGCGCGAGGCTTCGGCGGCGGGCCCGCCGGCGGTCCTTCGCGCCCAGCCCGCGCCGACCATCGTCAAGCACATCAAGGTCGTCGGCAACCAGAGAGTGTCGGCAACGACGATCGGCTCCTATCTCCTCATCCACAAGGGCGAGGCGTGGAGCGACGAGAAGATCGACGATTCCCTGAAGGCGCTTTATGCGACCGGGCTTTTCGCCGATGTGCGCCTTTCCGGCGCGGGCGATACCCTCATCGTCAAGGTGGTCGAAAACCCGATCATCCACCGCATCGCCTTCGAAGGGAATCATGAACTGAACGACAAGGATCTGCGTTCGGAGATCTCGTTGCGCCCGCGCGTCGTCTATACGCGCAGCCGCGTCGAAAGCGACGTCAGCCGCATCCTCACCCTTTATCGCCGGCACGGCTATTTCGGCGCCACGGTCAACCCCAAGGTCATCCAGCGGTCCGAAAACCGCGTCGATCTCGTGTTCGAGATCAACGAGGGAAAATTTACCGCGGTCGAAAGCATCAATTTCGTCGGTAATCACCATTTCAGCAGCGACCGCCTGCGCGGGGTGATCGCGACCAAGGAATACCGCTGGTATCGGTTTTTTTCGACCAACGACACCTACGACCCGGACCGCCTCGCTTATGACCAGGAACTTTTGCGCAAATTCTATCTTGCGCACGGTTACGCGGATTTCCGGGTCGAATCCGGCGTCGCGGAACTGACCCCGAACCGGAACGGCTTTGTCGTCACCTTCACTTTGCGCGAAGGGAGCCGCTATCATTTCGGCAAGGTCGGGGTCAACATCAAGCTGAAGAACCTTCCTGGGAAAAAGGTGTTGCCCCTTCTCAAATTTCATAAGGGTGAATGGTATAACTCCCAAAGGATTCAAAATTCTATTAAGATATTGACGAATACTCTCGGAAACCTTGGATACGCCTTTGTCGATATCGCGCCGCACATCGTTCTCCACCGCAAGGCGCGCACCGTCGACGTCACCCTCGACGTCAAGGAAGGGCCCCGGGTTTATGTCCAGCGCATCGATATCGTCGGCAATGTGCGCACTCTCGACCGCGTGATCCGGCGCGAGCTATCGCTTGTCGAAGGCGACGCCTTCAACGCCACCAAACTGCAGCACTCGAAAGAGCGGATCAA
>JAJYIC010000338.1:0-996 GCA_021790295.1 Pseudomonadota bacterium
AACGGCATACCCCCTAAGAAGGGGGGTGGAAGAGCTTTGCCTTGCCGAGAGGGCAAGACCCAACACGCTTCAGCCGCCAAGCGGAGCGAACGGCAAAGATAGCGAGCCTCTCACCCGTTGTCTAGGGTGCGCGGCGCAAATTTTCATCTTTCAGATGAGTCCGAGAGAACGCAATTCCGCAAGCATCCTTTCCCCGGAAGGCGCCTCTTCTGCCCGGTCGGGCGGAGCGTCGGCAGCGGCAAGATAACGCCAGCCTTGAAACGGGCGGCAAGGACGCCCGAGGGTGGCGACGAGAGCCTCTTCGACATCGATGAGGCAAAAGCGCCCCCCTGCTCTGGTTCCCTGGCGAAACCCGAGAACCCTTTGGCGCACCCGGATCTGGCCGCGCATCACCCAATAGATCGACCCGCCCGCGAGCACTTCGAGGGCGCGGCGCGGGCGGTTGCGGGTCTCGATCCAGTGTCCTCCGCGCTCCAAGGCGCGCGCCTTGCGCACCCGTTCGAGTTGCGCGATGTCGTCGATGCCGACCGCCATTTTGAGAAGGTGAAGGGCCATGCGCGAGCCTCCTCAGACGCCGTCGCCCGGGCCCTCGGCGGAGGCGAGAACGACCAGCTCCACCCCCTCCTCGACAAGGTCTCCCGCCTTGAAGCGGATGCTTTCCACGACCCCGTCCGCGGGCGCGTTGACCCAATGCTCCATCTTCATCGCCTCGATGACGAGGAGCGGGTCGCCGCGGCGCACGCGCTTGCCGGGCGCGGCGAAAAGCTGCGTCAGGCGCCCCGGCATCGGCGCCCGCAGATGGCCGGCCGAAGGGTCCGCGCCGGCGGTGGAGGAAAGAGGGTCGCTTTCCCGGAATTGCCAGCATTCCCCGCCAGCGAAAACCGCCGTCTCGTTCCCCTCTTCGAAAACCCGCAAGCGCCCTTTCTTGCCGCCGAGTTCGAGGGAAAGAAGCGCGCCTTCTTCGCGGCTTGCCGACGCGAGAAAACTTTCCCCGTC
>JAJYIC010000338.1:1006-3239 GCA_021790295.1 Pseudomonadota bacterium
AGAAGCAGAAAGCCTTCGCCGCGGCTCTCACCTTTGACCCGGTGCATCCTTTGCCCTGCCAAAAGGAGAACCCACTCCCCCTCCGGCGCGCCGGCGCGCCAGCTTCCTCCGAGAGCCCAGGGACTATAAGGGTCGGAACTCGCGCGCGCCGCCGTCGCCGCCCGTTCGGCGCGCGCCAAAAGGCGGGAAAGCGCCGCCGCGGCAAGCACCTCCAAAGGCGCCTCCGAAGGGCTCGAAAGAGACGCGAGGCGGCGTTCGAGAAGACCGGTGTCGAGCCGCCCCGCAGCAAACTCGCCCGCCGCCAAAAGCCGCGAGAGGAAGGGGAGATTGGTCTTGACCCCGAAAACGGCGCTTTCGGCGAGAGCGCGGGAGAGAGCGGAAAGCGCCCCCGCCCGGTCTTCGCCATGGACAATGATCTTGGCGAGAAGCGCGTCATAATGAGGCTCGACGACGTCGCCCTCGCGCACCCCTATATCGACGCGCGCGCAATCGGGGCCAGGCAGAACAAGTCTTTTGAGACGCCCCGTCTGCGGCAGAAATCCGCGTTCCGGGTCTTCGGCGTAAAGCCGCGCCTCGATCGCGTGTCCTTCGAGGCGGAGGTCCTCCTGCGCCGCAGGCAGCGGTTCGCCCGCCGCAATCGCGAGCTGCCATTCGACGCAATCGATCCCGGTCACCATCTCGGTGACCCCATGCTCGACCTGGAGGCGGGTATTCATCTCCATAAAGTAGAACGCCTCGCCGTCGACCAGAAACTCGACCGTGCCGGCCCCGACATAACCGCAGGCGCGGGTCACGGCGAGCGCCGCCTTTGCCATCTCCCCCCGCATTTTTTCGCAAAGCCCCGGCGCCGGCGCTTCCTCGACAACCTTTTGATAGCGGCGCTGCAAAGAGCAGTCGCGTTCGAAAAGATGGACCGCGCGCCCGAAACGGTCGGCAAAGACCTGGATCTCGATGTGGCGTGGGCGCAAAAGGTATTTTTCGAGGAGGACGCGATCCTCGCCGAAAGCCGAGGCGGCTTCGCGTTTGGCGCTTTTGAGGGCGCGCGCAAGCTCTTCCCCCTTATGGACGATGCGCATGCCGCGCCCGCCGCCCCCGCCCGCGGCCTTGATGAGGACCGGAAAGCCGATCCTCTCCGCCTCTTTTTCGAGCCGCGAGGGGGCCTGGTCCGCCCCTTCATAGCCCGGAACGACCGGGATTCCGCACCGCGCCGCAAGCGCTCTTGCCGCCGCTTTCGAACCCATGACCGCGATCACCGCCGCAGGCGGGCCGACGAAAGCAAACCCTTCCTTCTCGCAAGCCTCGGCAAAACCGGCGTTTTCGGAAAGAAAGCCGTAGCCCGGGTGGATCGCCTCGGCGCCGCTTCTTTTCGCCGCGTCGAGGATCCGTTTGCCGTCGAGATAGCTTTGCCGCGCCGGTGCCGGACCGATGAGAAAGGCTTCGTCGGCACGCTCGACGTGAAGCGCCTCGCGGTCGGCCTCGGAATAGACGGCAACCGTGAGCGCGCCGAGCCTTTTCGCGGTCTTGATGATGCGGCAGGCGATCTCGCCGCGATTGGCGATCAAAAGCTTTTTGAACAAGCGATGCCCATCTCACATGCGAAAGAGGCCGAAGCGGGTCGCCTTGATCGGGGCGTTGAGGGCGGCCGAGATCGCTAGTCCCAGAACCATCCGCGTCTCTGCCGGGTCGATCACCCCGTCGTCCCACAGCCGCGCGCTCGCGTAATACGGGTTTCCCTGACTTTCGTATTGGGCGCGGATCGGCGCCTTGAAGGCTTCCTCCTCGTCCCCGCTCCACTCTTTCCCGCGCGCCTTGAGGCCTTCGCGCCTCACCTCGGCGAGGACCGAAGAGGCTTCGACCCCACCCATCACCGAGATGCGCGCATTCGGCCACATCCACAGGAAGCGCGAGCCGTAGGCGCGGCCCGCCATGGCGTAGTTGCCTGCGCCGAAGGAGCCGCCGATGACGATGGTCAACTTGGGGACGCGGGTGTTCGCCACCGCGTGCACCATCTTCGCGCCGTCCTTGGCGATGCCGCCCGCCTCGTACTCGCGTCCCACCATGAAGCCGGTGATGTTTTGCAGGAACACCAGCGGGATGTTACGCTGGTCGCACAACTCGATGAAGTGAGTCGCCTTGAGCGCGGACTCGCTGAACAGCACGCCATTGTTGGCGATGATGCCGACAGGATATCCATGAATACGCGCGAAGCCGCACACCAGAGTCGTGCCGTAGC
>JAJYIC010000339.1 GCA_021790295.1 Pseudomonadota bacterium
GATCTGGTGGAGACGACCCTTCTTGTCGCGATCGCTCTCGTCATCCTGGTCGTCTTCGCCTTCCTGCGCAATGTGCGCGCGACCCTCATTCCGGGAGTCGCGGTCCCGGTTTCGCTGATCGGCACCTTTGCCGTCATGTATCTCTTGGGCTACAGCCTCGACAATCTTTCCTTGATGGCGCTCACCATCTCGACCGGGTTTGTCGTCGACGACGCGATCGTCGTCCTCGAAAACGTCACCCGCCATATCGAGGCCGGGATGCCGCGGTTCGAGGCAGCGCTCAAAGGGGCGGGCGAAGTCGGCTTTACCGTGTTGTCGATGAGCACTTCGCTCGTCGCCGTCTTTTTGCCGATCCTTTTGATGGGCGGGATCGTCGGGCGGCTGTTTCGCGAATTTGCGATGACGCTGTCGGTCACCATCCTCATTTCGCTTGCCGTCTCGCTGACGACGACGCCGATGATGTGCGCCCTTCTCTTGGCCGAACCCGGAGGCCGGAAAGAGGGCCGCATCTCGCGTTGGGGAGGACGCGTCTTTACCGCGGCGCTCGGCGCCTACGAACGGTCTCTCAGCCGCGCTCTCGCCCATCCGGGGCTCGTCATGCTGAGCCTTTTCGCGAGCATCGGGCTTGCCGTCTATCTTTTCGTGATTATTCCCAAAGGCTTTTTCCCTCAGGAGGATACCGGGCGCATGATCGGCACCATAATGGCCGATCAAAGCACCTCCTTTCAGGCGATGCAGCAAAAGCTGCGCACATTTATCGGCATCATTCGCCGCGATCCGGCGATCGAGAACGTGGTCGGCTTTACCGGCGGGTTCGCGACCAACTCCGGCTTTACCTTTACCACTCTGAAGCCTTTGTCGGAGCGCAAGGCCTCGATCTTTAGGGTGATCGCGCGGCTGCGCAAAAAGCTCGCGCAAGTGCCGGGCGCGCGCATCTTTCTCGTCCCGGTTCCCGACATCAGGATCGGAGGCCGCATCAGCGCCGCCCTTTACCAGTACACGATCATGGGCGACAGCAGCAAAGAGGTCTACGCCGTGGCGCCCAAGGTCGAAGCGGCCCTGCGCGGTTTGAAAGAGTTGCGCGACGTCACCATCGACCAGCAGCAGAAAGGCCTGCAAGTGGCGGTCGCGGTCGACCGCACCGCCGCGGCCCGTCTCGGGCTCAAGATGAGCCAGATCGACAACACCCTTTACGATGCCTTCGGGCAACGCCAGGTTTCGGTCATCTACAATCCGCGCAACCAGTACCATGTGGTCATGGAGGTTGCGCCGCGATATTGGCAGAGCCCGCAAATCCTGAAAGAGATTTACGTCAGCACCAGCGGCGGCGCCGTCGGCGGCAGCCAATCGACCAATGCCGTCGCCGGCACCGTCTTCGCCAAGGCGCCGGCGGCGGGCAGCAGCGCCGCAGCCGCGGTCGCCAGCGACACGGCGCGCAATCAGGCGATCAACTCTTTGACCACTATCGGCCACGGCGCCGCCTCGACCGGGTCTGCCGTCGCCAGCTATCCGGAGACCATGGTGCCGCTCGCAGGGGTCGCCCGTTTCCTCCCCGGCAATACGCCTTTGGCGATCAATCACCAGGGCCTCTTTGTCGCCTCGACGCTGTCCTTCGACCTCGCCCGCGGGGTCTCTTTGAGCGAGGCGGAGGGAGCGATCCGGCGCGCGGTCGCGCGCCTCAGATTGCCGGCGGATGTGCGCGGCAGCTTCCAGGGCACGGCTGCGATTTTCGCGCAATCGCTCGCCAATGAGCCCTTTCTCATTGGCGCCGCCCTTCTCGCCGTCTACATCGTCCTCGGCGTCTTGTACGAAAGCACAATCCACCCGATCACCATCCTTTCGACCTTGCCTTCGGCCGGCGTCGGCGCGGTATTGGCGTTGATGATGAGCGCCACCGAGTTCAGCATCATCGCCCTCATCGGCGTCATTTTGTTGATCGGGATCGTCAAGAAGAACGCGATCATGATGATCGACTTTGCCATCGACGCCGAAAGGAAAGGCGGGCTTTCCTCGCAAGAGGCGATCTATGAAGCCTGCCTCAAGCGCTTCCGTCCGATCATGATGACGACGATGGCGGCGATGCTCGGCGCGTTGCCTCTGGCGATCGGCTTTGGCGAGGGCGCCGAATTGCGCCGCCCTCTCGGCATCGCCATTGTCGGCGGTCTGATCGTCAGCCAGGCGTTGACGCTCTATACGACGCCCGTCATCTACCTGTATCTCGACCGTTTCGGATTGTGGTGCCGGGGCCTTGGCGCGAGGCCGCCCGCCGCCGCGGAGGGCGAATGAAACGGTCCCTTGCCGCGCTCCTGTTTGGGCTTCCGCTTCTTTCCGCCTGCACCGTCGGGCCTGATTACAAACGGCCTTCGGCGCCCGTTCCCAAAACTTTTAAAGAGGCGGGTTGGGAGAAGGCGAGGCCGATGGACGCGGTTTCCCGCGGGCGGTGGTGGGCGATCTACAAGGACCCGGAACTCGACGCCCTCGAACGCCGGCTTGTCGTCTCGAACCAGAACCTCAAGGCGGCGGCGGCCGCTTACGAAGAGGCGCGCGCGGCGGTTTCGGCGGCCGAGGCTTCGTTTTTCCCGAGCCTTTCGCTGACCTCCGGGGCGAGCCGCAGCGGCAACGGGCCGGGCGCCGGGCGCAAAGGCTCGTCGTCGGCTTCGGGGGGCGGGGTCGCGGCGAATTTGTTCACTCTTTCCGCAGGCGCGAGCTGGGCTCCCGATTTCTGGGGAAAGATCCGGCGCGGCGTCGAAGAGAGCCTCGCCACCGCGCAGGCGAGTGCGGCCGAACTCGCCTCCGCTCGCCTGTCCGCCGAGGCGGCTCTCGCCAGCGACTATCTCGAATTGCGGGCGGAAGACTCCTTAAAGCGGCTTCTCGAACGCGCCGCCGCAGGTTACGCCCGCTCTCTCGCGATCACCCGCAACCAGTTCCACGCCGGCATCGCCGCCGCTTCCGATGTGGCTCAGGCAAAGGCCCAGCTCGAAACGACCAAAGCGCAAGCGATCAACGCCGGCGTGTTGCGCTCCAATCTCGAACATGCGATCGCGCTTCTCATCGGCAAGCCGCCGGCCGAGCTTTCGATCCCTCCGGGAGCGCTCCCGCGGCACACCCCGGTCATCCCTTCGGGCGTCCCTTCGGCGTTATTAGAACGCCGCCCGGACATTGCCGCCGCGGAGCGGCAGATGAAGGCGGCGAACGCCGCAATCGGCGTCGCGATTTCCGCCTATTATCCCGATATCG
>JAJYIC010000340.1 GCA_021790295.1 Pseudomonadota bacterium
AGCGAATGGCCGCTCGCGCCGCGACGCAGCCGCTCCCCAGTCGTAGAAATGCGGGTCGAGGCTCAGTTCCTCCTCCTTTTGCGCACAGGACTGGCGTTTATCCTGCACCCAAACTTTGGCCGCGTCACGCCGGGAGAAGAGTGGGGGCGAAAAGGGCCTCCCGGAAGAGGCCGCGGAGGCCCTTCGCCCTCTTTATTCGCCGCCCGAACCGTGCCATGGATTGCGGCGTGGGTGCAGTTTGGAGCAATTCTCGCAAAGGCCGGTCGAGCGCAATGGGTTTCGAGATCCCCGGTGTCTTGTGGCGCCGCGACCCCGAAAAAGGGGAACTGCCGCTCGTCTTCGACTCCCCTCACAGCGGCTCCCTTTACCCGGAAGATTTCGGCTTTGGCTGCGACCTTCTGGCTTTGCGCCAGACGGAAGACGCTTATGTCGAAGAGCTTTACGAAAGCGCGCCCCTCAGGGGAGCGACCCTTATCGCCGCGCTTTTCCCGCGCAGCTATCTCGATCCCAACCGGGCGGCCGACGATCTCGATCCGGCTCTGATCGAGGGGGCTTTCCCTTATCCTTTGCGACCCTCGCAAAGAACGAGGAGCGGCCTTGGTCTCGTGCGCCGGATCGCGCGCCCGGGGATCGCGATCTACGATCGCAAGCTTGCCGCCGCAGAGGTGCTGTCCCGGATCGAACGCTGCCACCGCCCGTATCACCGGGTTCTGGAGGAGGCCTGCGAGAGGCTTTTGCGTGCTTTCGGTATCCTCTGGCACATCAACTGCCACTCGATGCCTTCGGCTTCGGGCCGGCTCAAGGACGCCGATTTCATCCTCGGCGACCGCGGCGGCACGACCTGCGCGCCGCGCTTTACGAGCTTTGTCGCCGAGGTTTTGCGCGAACGCGGCTACCGCGTTTACGTCAACGAAATCTACCGCGGCGTCGAGATCGTCAGGCGCCAAGGCCGGCCCGCGCAAGGCCGCCACAGTTTGCAGATCGAGGTCGCGCGCCGCCTTTATATGGACGAGCGTTCGCTCGCCAAGGCCGCCGGTTTTTCGCGGCTCAAAGCCGACATCGCCCATCTCGTCGAAGCGCTTGCCGCTTTTGCCGAAGCGGGCTGCCGCATCCGCGCGGTCAAAAGCCGGTAAAAAGGGGCGCGCGCCCTTCTTTCTCAGGCCGTCAGGACTTCGAGAAGATGGCCGTTCGGCTCGCGGAAATAAAACGCGCGCCCGCCGCGGCGATCCGCAATCTGCATGTTCTCGGGCGAATAGGGCCCGCTGCCGTAAGAAAGCCCTTCCTTTTTGACCCGCGCGAGGATCGCGTCGAATTCGGGTTCGCTCACTTTGAAAGCATAGTGGTGGCTTTCGAATTTTTCGCGATCGTCGAAATCGAGGGTGAGGCTCTCGTTGACCTGGACCGGAGCGAAATGGGAGGCGGCTGCCTTGTATTCGAGACCGAAAACGCGGGCGAAAAAGCGGGCCGACCCTTCTTTGTCGCGGGCGGGAACGATGGTGTGGTCGAGCGTTATCGCCATTGAAACCTCCTCTGTTCGGCTACGAAGAGTGCGCCAAGGCGCCTTGCCGCGCAATCGGGGAGCCGGGTGGCCCTTCTTTGCCAGCCCCCAAGGCGCGCGAAGCGCCCTCAGGGCTTTCCGGAGAGGCGTTCCTTTCCCCTGCCGAGCCTTTCGCCGCGGTAGCGACGCAACCAGATCTCTTCCCACCACCAGCGATTGTCGAGGTACCAGGAGACCGTTTTTTCGAGACCGGTTGCAAAGCTTTCGCGCGGCCGCCAGCCGAGTTCGCGCGTAATCCTTGTCGCATCCATGCAATAACGGCGGTCGTGGCCCGGCCTGTCGGCGACAAAGATGATCAGTTGCCGGTGCGGGCGGTGGGGGGAAGCCGGCAGCATCTTATCGAGAAGACGGCAGATCTCTTGCACGACCTCGAGATTGGTGCGCTCTGCCTCGCCGCCGAGATTGTAGCTGGCCCCAACCGGCGCCGCCGTCAGGATGCGATAAAGGCCGCGCGCGTGGTCTTCGACATAAAGCCAGTCGCGCACATGTTCCCCTTTGCCGTAAAGGGGGATCGGCTCGCCCGAGAGCGCTTTCAGAATGGCGAGAGGGATGAGCTTTTCCGGAAAGTGGAAGGGACCGTAATTGTTCGAGCAGTTGCTGATGATGGTCGGCAGTCCATAGGTCTCGCGCCAGGCGCGCACGAGGTGATCGGCGGCCGCTTTCGAGGCGGAATAGGGCGAGTTTGGGCGGTAGCGGGAGGATTCGGTGAATTTCCCCCCGCGAGCGAGCGAACCGAAAACCTCGTCGGTCGAAACATGAAGAAAGCGGAACGCCTGCGCGCGCTCTTGCGGCAGGCGGCGCCAATAGGAAAGCGCGGCTTCGAGAAGGGCGTAGGTGCCTTCGATATTGGTCTTCAAGAAAAGGGCCGGGCCGTCGATCGAACGGTCGACATGGGTTTCGGCCGCGAGGTGGAGGACGCAATCCGGAGCGAACTCGTCGAAAACGGCGCCAAGCGCCTTGCCGTCGCAGATGTCGGCGCGGCGAAAGGAATAAAGCGGGTTTGCGGCGATCGCTTCGAGAGACCTCGGATCGGCGGCGTAGGTGAGCTTGTCGAGGTTGAGGACGCTCTGGCCCAGCTCGCCGACAAAAAGCCGGCACACGGCCGAGCCGATAAAACCGGCGCCCCCCGTCACCAGCACCTTCATCCGCGACTTCTTTCCGCCGAAAACTGCGCCCCTATAGCGCAAACGCCGCAACAGGGCGAGCCTTCGCGCAAAGGAGGGCGGCGGCAGAAAGCGAAGGGCGGCGATCGAGGATCGAACGGGGGTCGCTCCCGCCTCCTCCGCCTTTGCCGGCCTGCGCGCCGCCTTTGCGCCCGTTCCTGCCGGCCGGCCTTTTTGCCGCGGGCGCTCCTAGTTTTGTGGTTTCGAAATTCGCCTCGAGACCGAGTGTGAGATCATGCGAATTTCGGAATCGGGATACTAGTCGCCGGCGACGCCGATTTGCCTGCGCGGGCGAGCCTCCGAAGGAGCCGGGAAGAGTTCCGGATCGGCGATCAGCAGAGGGTTCAACACCAAAGCCCGCCGTTCCGCGAGCCGCGCGAATTCGCCCGCGAGATCGAAAGAAGCCGAAGTCCTTTGCGAGAGGCCGACGAGGGAAAGACGCGGCAGCTCGTCATTCGCCGGGATCGCGCCGCCCCAGGCTTCCTCCCGGGAAAGAGAGGCTGCGGGCTCCAAA
>JAJYIC010000341.1 GCA_021790295.1 Pseudomonadota bacterium
ACCCGCTGTCAATAATCACCAGCCTGCCGGGAGGACCGCCGTGGAAACAAAAGAATCGCTGCGCCAGATGGCGCGGACCCTCGAGGATTCCGGCGAGTACCGGGTACTGACCCGGCTGCCCACCGACGCGCAGACCCCGATACGCTATGCCGAGCCCTCCGGCGGGCGGGATCGGATAGACGAGGCGGGCAAAAGGCGAACGGGCAGAAAGCGTGAAATAGGTGCCGCGGCAGAAATAAGCCTTGGGGATCGTCTTTTCCGGGATGCCTTCGATCGTTCGCGAGAGAGAGGGCGCGTAAAGCCCCGCCGTATTGACGAGAAGGCGGCAGAAAAGCGGGGTCGGCTCCTTGCCGCCGACCGCGAGTTCGAACCCTTTTTCCCGCACCCGCCCGTGCAACACCGGGCTTTTGAAAGCAATCGCTGCACCCTTTTCTTCCGCTTCCCCCAAAAGGGAGAGCATCAAGGCGTGGCTGTCGATGATCCCGGTCGAAGGCGAGTGCAAGGCGGCAAGGCAGGAAAGTTCCGGTTCGAGCCTTAAGGCCTGCCGCGCGCCGAGCCATTCGAGATCTTCGACCCCGTTCGCACGAGCCGAGGCGGCGAGCTTTACGAGCCCCTGAAGCTCGTCCTCCCGCGACGCGACGATAAGCTTGCCGAGCCTTTGGTGCGGTATCCCGCGCTCGCGGCAATAACGGTAAAGCCTTTCGCGCCCGCGCAAGCAGGTCTCTGCCTTGAGGCTTCCTTGCGGGTAATAGATGCCGCTATGGACCACCTCGCTGTTGCGCGATGAGGTCTCGAAACCGATCCCTCCTTGCCGTTCGAGGACGACCACTTCGCGCCCTTCGCAAGCGAGAGCGCGGGCGACCGCGAGGCCGATGACCCCGGCCCCGATCACCGCACATTCAACCTCGTCCAACTTTTCCCCTTGGTTCTCCTTGGCGAAAGCGCGGAATCTTCGCCGAAGGGCGCTCGCCCCGCAAGCCCGAGAAGGAGCCCGAAAAGGAGACATCCCGAGAAGGCGAAAGGGCGGCGCGTTCTGGCAGACGAAGGACGCCGAGCTTTGCCTCGGGAACGCCCCTCTCAGCGTCCGAGATAGGTATCGGCAACCCGGCTGTCGGCGGCCAGTTCCTTGGCGCTTCCCGAAAGGGCAATGCGCCCGTGATCCATCACATACGCGCGGTCTGCCGCGGCAAAGCCGAGAGAAAGGCTCTGCTCGGCCAAAAGGATGCTGACCCCTTGCGCGCGCATCAAGGGAAAGGCCTCGAAGAGGGCAAGGACGATCTTTGGCGCCAGGCCGGTCGAGGGTTCGTCGAGAAGCAGCACCTTGGGATCGGTCATCAAGGCGCGGGCGATCGCCAGCATCTGCTGTTCGCCGCCAGAAAGCGTTCCCGCCTTCTGATGGATGCGTTCGCGCAGGACCGGAAACATCGCGAGCATGCGCTCCCGCAACAGGGCGCGGCGGGAAGGCGCACAAAAAGTGCCTCCGAGTTCGAGGTGATCGCCGACCGAAAGGCGCGGGAAAAGCTCTCTCCCGCTTGGCGCGTGGCCGATCCCGGCACGGGTGACGCGGTGCGCCGGAAGGCCTCCGATCGCCTCTCCATAAAGGCGGATCTCACCCGAGCGCGGCGCGAGGAGCCCGGCGATGGTGCGCAAAAGCGTCGTTTTGCCGGCGCCGTTGGCGCCGAGGACGACGACCACTTCGCCGGAGCGGAGTTCGAGCGAGACCCCTTGCAGGATCGAAAGAGGCCCGATCCCGGCAAAAAGCGCCTCGACGCTCAAAGCCGGCGCCGCGTTCACAAAGGCTCTCCCAAATAAGCGCGCACGACCGCCGGGTCCTTGAGAACGGCCTGCGGCTCGCCATCGGCAATCTTGCGCCCGAAATCGAGAACGATCATGCGATCCGAAAGATCGGCGATCGCGGCGATGACATGTTCGACGCAGGCGAGCGCGGCGATGCCGAATTCCGGGAGCCGGCGGATGACGGCGCGCGCCAATTCCCGCTCGTCTTGCGTCATCCCCGCCATCACCTCGTCGAGCAAAACGAGGGCGGGCCGAAGGGCAAGGGCGCGGGCGAATTCGAGCTGCCTTTGGTGGCCTGGAGGCAGGCGCGAGGCCGTTTCGAGCCACAAGGATTCGAGCCCCAGGCTGCGCAGAACCCAGGCCGTATGCTCGACCGCCCGGGCCGCCTCCCGGCCGTGGCGGCTTGCCAGGATCACGTTCTCCCAAACCGAAAGGGAACCGATGAGGCGCGGGATCTGGAAGCTACGCGCCATCCCGAGGCGGCCGCGGCGGAAGGTCGCAAGGCGCGTGATATCGCGCCCGAAAAACCGGATCTCTCCGGCGGACGGCGGGACAAAGCCGGTAATCGCATTGAAGAGCGTGGTCTTGCCGGCGCCGTTGGCGCCGATGATGCCGACCCTTTCGCCGCGCCCGACGGAAAGCGAAACCCCTTCGAGCGCGACAAGGCCGCCGAACCGCACCGACAAATCGCGCACCTCGAGAACGGGCGCCTCGTTCTCGGGTAAAGGCAATTCTTGCGGCGGCCGCCCCGCGGGAAGTTCGGCGGGGGCGAGGATGATCGGGCGGCGCAGGAGGCCGAAACGGTTGGCGAGGCCGACGAGCCCGCGCGGCAGGGCAAGAACGGTGAGGATCACGACCGCGCCGAAAAGCGCCAGTTCGAAATTGGGGAAATAAACGAGGAACTCCTCCGCCACCACCGTCAGCGCCACGGCCCCGAAGAGCGGCCCCCACAAGGTGCCGATGCCGCCGAAGAGGACAAACACGACCGTGTCGAGATCGAGAGAAGGATTGAACGCGCTCGAGGGATCGATATAGCTGCGGTTCCAGGCGACGAGCCCTCCGGCCATCGCCGGAAAGACCGCGCTCAAGATAAAGGCGATGACCTTGACGCGGGTTGCCGCGACCCCGAAGGTGATCGCCGCCGCCTCGTCCTCGTTGAGGCTCATGGCGTCGAGGCCGAAACCCGAATGGACGAAAAAGACATTGACCCAAAAGGCGCCGAAGGCCACGAGCCCCATCCCGGCATAAACCGCAAACGGGGCCAGCGCCGACGGCAAAGCAACCCCCAAAGAGGCGCCGGCGAATGTCCAGTTGTTGAAGACGACGCTCAAGATGCGCGCGAGTCCCAACATCCCGAGAGCGAAAAGGATGCCGCGAAGACGCAGCATCACCGGACCGAGAACGAGCGCCACGACCCCGCCGAGGAGTCCTCGA
>JAJYIC010000342.1 GCA_021790295.1 Pseudomonadota bacterium
AGATCGAGAAGGAGCGCCCGCGTCCAGCGCGCAACGTCGAAGCCGGCGCGGACATGGCTGTTGAAATCGCAATAAGGGCATTTCGAAAGGCAGAACGGCCAATGGATATAGACCGCAAGAGGCTCGGCCACCTTCCGGTCCCTCAAAAGCACTCTCTGACGAGTTTTAGAAATGCGCGGGCGCGATGAGAGATCGCGTGCTTTTCTTCGGGCTCCATTTCGCCGAAAGTGCGGGTGCTGCCCAAGGCAAGGAACATGGGGTCGTAGCCGAAGCCGCGCGTCCCCGCGGGCGGCCAGACGAGCCTTCCATTCACTTCGCCGCGGAAAATCTCGCTATGCCCGTCGGGCCAGGCGAGAGCCAGAACGGCGACAAAGCTCGCGCTCCTGTCGCGTTTCCCGAGTTCGCGATGGACCCTTTCCATGGCCGGCGCGAAATCGCCCGTGGGCCCCGCCCAACGCGCCGAATAAATCCCGGGCCTGCCGCCAAGGGCCGGAACGACGAGGCCCGAATCATCGGCCAAAGCGGGAAGCCTGCTCGCCGCGGCGGCGGCGAGCGCTTTCAACGCCGCGTTCTCTTCGAAGCTTTTGCCTTCCTCTTCGGGGGCTTCGAGACCGAGCGCGCCGGCGCCGACGGCTTCGATAGCGAAAGGGGAAAGGAGATCCCGGAACTCGCCCACCTTGCCGCTATTGTGGCTGGCGATGACGAGCTTTTTGCCTCTCAGGCGCCGCGCCATGGGCTCACCACGGGTTCAAACGAGCTTAAGCGCCCGGCGCTGATGGCCGGCGAGAAGAGCGATCCCTTTTCTGGCGAGAGCGAGCATGCGCACAAAATGCGCCTCGTCGAATGGCGCCCCTTCGGCGGTCGCCTGGATCTCGACGATCCCGCCCTTTCCGGTCAGGACGAAATTGGCGTCGGTCTCGGCCTGAGAATCTTCGCCGTAATCGAGATCGAGGAGAGGCGAACCGGCGACGACGCCGCAGGAGATTGCGGCGACGCTGTCGGCGATCGGAAGGCGCGGCAGCGCCCCCGCTTCGACGAGATGTCGAAGCGCCATGTAAAGGGCGACATAGGCGCCGGTGATGGCGGCGGTGCGGGTGCCTCCGTCGGCCTGGAGGACATCGCAATCGATGCGGATCTGCCGCTCTCCGAGGCGCGCGAGATCGGTCACCGCTCGGAGGCTGCGGCCGATCAGCCTTTGGATCTCCTGGGTGCGCCCGCTTTGCCGCCCGCGCGTCGCTTCCCGTTCGGTGCGCGTCAGCGTGGAGCGCGGGAGCATCCCGTATTCGGCGGTGATCCAGCCCTTTCCCGTGTTGCGCAGGAAAAGGGGCACCCGTTCTTCGATCGATGCGGTGCATAAAACCGCCGTGTCGCCGAATTTTGCGAGGCAAGAGCCTTCGGCGTATTTGGCGACGCCCGCTTCGAGGGTGACCGGGCGCATCTCGTCTGCGGCGCGCCCCGATGCTCTCATGCCGTTCTCCCCTCGCAAGAAAGCCGGGCCCATCGAGAAGGATGGTTCGCGCGGGCTCAGCGGAAGCCGCCGAGCTTATGGCTCTGCAAGGAAAGATGCCAGAGCGGGTGGGCAAGGCAAAAGGCGATTGCGAGTTCGGTATTCTCTAGACGCCGCAGCCCGTCCATCGGCTGGACCGAAAAGCGCTTGAAAGCGAGCTTTTCGAAGGGAAGCGGGTCGAGCCCTTGTTGCGGGATGACGATCTTCAATTCGTCCCCTTCGAAAAGGACGAGCGCCGTCCCCGCTTTCGGGCTGACGCAGATCCAGTCGAGCCCCGCAGGCGCCGGGATCGTGCCGTTGGTCTCGACCGCAACGGCAAAGCCCTCTTCGTGCAAGGCCCCGAGAAGAGGCGGATCGAGCTGGAGCAAAGGTTCGCCCCCGGTGCAGACGACAAAAGGGCGACCTTCTCCTTTCGGCCACAAGGAGGCGATGCGCCGGGCAAGGGTCGGGGCGTTGAGGTAACGGCCGCCGCCCGTGCCGTCGGTGCCGACAAAGTCGGTGTCGCAAAAGCGGCAAAGGGCTTCTTCGCGGTCATCTTCCCGCCCCGACCACAAATTGCACCCGGCAAAACGGCAAAAGACGGCGGCGCGCCCGCTTTGCGCGCCTTCGCCTTGGAGCGTGTAAAAAATCTCCTTGACCGCGTAGCTCACCCTCTCTGCCCCGCTGTGAAACGCTCCCAGCCGGAAGCGCGAAGGGCGCAGGCGGGGCAGGCGCCGCAGCCGCGCCCCCAAGGGTGCCGGCTTTCGCTGCTGCCGAGATAACAGCTGATCGTCCCGTCGCGAATGAGCTCGACGAGCTTCTCCCCGCCCAAATCTTGCGCGAGCGCCCAGGTCGCGGCCTTGTCGCGCCACATGAGAGGGGTGTGGATGACGAATTTGTGGTCCATGCCGAGCGAAAGGGTCGCCTGGAGCGCTTTCAAGCTGTCGTCGCGGCAATCGGGATAACCCGAATAATCGGTCTCGCACATGCCGCCCACGAGATGGCGCGCCCCGACCCGGTAGCCGAGAGCGGCGGCAAAGGTGAAAAAGAGAAGGTTGCGTCCGGGGACAAAGCTGCTCGGAAGCCCGTTCTCGCGCAATTCGATCGCCCGCTCCCGCGTCAGGGCCGTATCGGAAATCTCTCCGAGAACGGAGAGATCGATCAGATGGTCCGCGAAAAGCCTTTCCCTCCAGTCGGGGAATTCGCGGCGCAGGGTTTCGAGAAAGGAAAGACGCCAGTCGAGTTCGATGCGATGGCGCTGGCCGTAATCGAAGCCGACGGTCTCGACCGCGGCGAAACGTGCGAGCGCCCAGGCAAGACAGGTCGCCGAATCCTGCCCTCCGGAAAGGAGGACAAGCGCCCGTTCGCCGCTGAATGCGTTCCCTGCTGCAGCCATGTTTGAGGCTCAGAGATAGGCGCTCCAATTTGCGCGATCAACAAAGCTCCGGGTAGGGGGTCGCAAAAACGGAGGCAAGAGCGGCAAAAAATGGGTTGGAAACGGAAGCGGTCGCGTTTAGGCTCAAAACGCGGGGCTTGGTCGAAAACGCTGCGAGGGGCTGTGCGAGGATCGGTTCGGTGACGACCCCCTGAACCCGGGTGCAAGAATCACCACCGCCATGAGATGGGTGTCATGAGACCAGGATCGAACAAGCGGTCGCGCGGCCGCAACAACGGCGGCAATCCGCATCATAATCGCCCGCGGCCGCCGCATCGGGTGCAGACTTTCGAAAGCAATGGGCCGAG